>NZ_JBRESC010000005.1:0-248140 GCF_056726085.1 Vibrio sp. 2433-A1 | reverse complement strand
GGCTTTGTTGCGTAATTCGGACAGAAAAACAAACCGCCCGAAATTGTGCAATTCTTAAACAACAAACTGAGTTTCAGGCATACCAAGCCCTGTAAGCTTGTTCAGCGCTTTAATCATGGCGTAGGTTTCGCCAACCTGAGCATTGTAGTTTCGCAGGCTTAACCTCCCACCTAGCAACTGCTTCACTCGATACATGGCTGTTTCTGATAGTGAACGTTTGTGATAACCATACCGCTTTTTCCACTTCTTGTTGGAGCCGTAGAGCTTTTGGCAACCCACTGCTAAATTGCGAGGATGTCCTTGTTCCCAGAAGGCTGCCCCTTCTCTTGGTGGGATAAGCGGAATAGCTCGCTTAATCCGTATGGCATCATGGCAGTTCCTTGTGTCGTAAGCACCATCTCCAGATATCTCGATGATTTGTCGACGTGTTTGCTTGAGCAAATTAGGAAGGACTTCTGAATCAGTGACATTAGATAAACTCAGTTCTGCTGCTACTATCTCGTGAGTACTGGTGTCGACTGCTAAATGCAGCTTTCTCCAGACTCTACGCTTCCCGTCAGTACCGTGCTTCTTGACCTTCCATTCACCTTCGCCATAAACCTTGAGACCAGTGGCATCAATGGCCAGATGCTGTATCGCACCTCTGGTTTTAGTTTTAAATGAAACCTCAACCTGCTGGGCTCGACGGCTTATACAGGTGTAATGCGGACAAACAAGCGGTATGTTAGCCAGCTTAAATACTGAGTCTAGAAAACCTTGCAGCGCTCTCAATGGCATAGAGAAAACGCGTTTTACCATCAGTGCGGTAGTAATGGCTAGGTCGCTGAATCGACGAGGCCTGCCGCGCTTACTCTGTTTGCTTTGCTTCCACTCGCGTATGGCTTCCTCATCAATCCAGAAAGTGAGTGAACCACGGTTGATTAGGGCTTTGTTGTACTGTTTCCAGTTAGTTGTTTTGTAACGAGGTTTCGGCATAAGGCTACGATGATTAACTGATGTAGCCGATCAGATCGTAACTTCCTGATTTAGTTCCATCGAATTACGCAACAAAGCCCTTTAGAGCCGCACGATAAACCTAAAAACCCTAAACATGACAGGGCAATTTCCTCTGGTTCAGCTACCGTAAAAATTGACGGTAAACCCGCTGCTAGAATTGGAGATTCCGTAGGTTGTGGTGGTGTTTTGCAAGGGGGAAGCAGTGTTAATATTGGCTAAATACTTATTTGATACATTAGTCAAAAAAACACTTGTTACACTGGCTTTTCTTATCTATTTTTCTTCTTTGGCTTTCGGCAAAGAAATGTACGATGTGAGTACGTTGACACCTGATGAGGCCTATGAATATGGCGAACTTTTACGAGTTCAGCTTAAAAATGATGCCGCATTAGAATACTTAAAATTCGCCGCGGATGCTGGCCATGCTAACGCGAGCTATGTGTATGCGCTTGAGTTGAAGAGGAAGCGAACTGCTTATCAGGAAGATGATTCATATCAACAATATCTGACGTTTGCAGCGAGCAGTGGCAGTCTGGCAGCGATGCGCTATCTATACACCAAAGCTGATTGGTTAAGCACTGCCGAAAAATCTAAACTGCGCGATGAGTACTATGACCAATTGATAGAGCTTGGTGCCACTGAGCCAAGCTTTGCTTACTTCCGATTATCTCAGTATTACTTTGAAGATAACCAAGAGTTATCTGCCTACTATTTAGAAAAAGCTCAACAGTTTGATGTGGCAAAAGCTTTTATGGAAGAAGGTGAAAGGATTAAAAATGGTCACATAACCTTCATTTTTCAAGCCAAAAAAGACCGAGTTATCATGCGCCAGTACGTTAAGGCCGCAGAGTTAGGCTATATACCCGCTATTAGACGTATTGTCGCCATCTTCGAAGCGGGAAGTGATTTCAGACAAGCTCTGACTTGGCGTGAGAAAGCGTTAGAAAATGGAGATTTAACCTCTCTTCTGTCACTTTCAAAAATTTATCGAGGTGAGAGTGAACAGTATGATTTTGTCGGTATAGATCTAGTTAAATCAAAAGCGTATCTAGAAGTGTTTTTGCAGACTGCTGGTAGAGATGTATTACCATCTTTATATTCTCAAGCTGAAGATGACTTCTCTAAACTTGCAAAGCTAACTGACAAAGAACAGGCAAAAGAATCTGATTATATTAGAAGTTCCTTAATGTCAGGTACAGACTTTATTAGATATGATGAAGTATTAGATAGTGTTCAGTACTAATTAAGAACATTTTGATGCGATATATCACATATATGCGTCGGATTATTCTTACCATTTTATGATAATTGTCTTATTTTCCGCTTCTAGAAAATAAAGTAATATTCCACACAAATGAATTAGGATTGAGTTTATGTTTATTATTCAATAAATGAGCTTTAAGTGGCGAAATAAATCTTATTATTTTACTACGCTATTTAGGCTATTGAACCTAATTCAATTTACTTCAACCACCCTGTAATTTAAATCGGAGAACCTTGCCTATGTCGAAGGAAGGAAGCGTTGCACCTAAAGAACGCATAAATATTAAATACATCCCTGCAACTGGTGATGCTCAGGCTGAAATCGAGCTACCGCTAAAAACGTTGGTCGTAGGTGATTTTAAAGGCCACACCGAAGAGACTCCTGTTGAGGAGCGCAGTACCGTTTCGGTGGACAAAAATAACTTTGAGTCAGTTATGCGCGAAAGTGAATTGGGCTTGTCTACGGTCGTCAAAAACAAACTCGGCGAAGACGAAAATGCAGATATGCCAGTTGAGCTTCGCTTCAACGCTCTTACCGACTTCAACCCTGACTCTATCGCTAGTCAAGTTCCTGAGTTGAATAAACTTATCGAACTAAGAGAAGCCCTCGTCGCGTTAAAAGGACCACTAGGCAACATTCCTGCATTCAGAGACCGCTTGCAGGAACTGCTGAGCTCTGAGGAATCACGCGACAAGCTACTCAGTGAACTCAACCTCGTTAGTGAAGAAAGTAATTAAAACAAGTTAACACGACTAACATTTGTCATTTTGGATTAGGGATACATTTTAATGTCTACAGAATCGGTACTAGAAAGACCACAACTCTCCGAGGGGAGTCTACTAGATGAAATTATGGCACAGACCAAGATCGCACCAAGCGAAGAAGGTTATGACGTTGCCAAAAAAGGAGTTGCTGCGTTTATTGAGAATTTGATTGGTTCACAGCAAACTGATGAAGCAGTTAATAAATCTCTTGTTGATCAAATGCTTGTTGAACTAGACAAGAAAATCAGCGCTCAAATGGATGAGATTCTGCATGACGAGAAGTTCCAGCAAATGGAATCAGCTTGGCGTGGCTTAAAGTTACTCGTAGATCGTACGGACTTTGGTGAGAACAACAAAATCGATCTGCTGCATGTAACAAAAGAAGAGCTACTAGAAGACTTTGAGTTTGCACCAGAAACGACTCAGTCTGGATTGTACAAACACGTTTATTCATCTGGCTACGGCCAATTTGGTGGTGAGCCAACTGGTGCAATCGTGGGCAACTTTAGTTTCAGTCCTTCAACGCCAGACATGAAACTACTTCAATATATGGGGGCACTAGGTGCAATGGCTCATGCTCCGTTCTTATCGAGTGTAGGCCCTGAGTTCTTCGGCCTAGATAGCTATGAAGAACTGCCAAACATTAAAGATGTGAAATCAATCTTTGAAAGTCCTAAATACACCAAATGGCGTTCACTTCGCGAGTCCGAAGATGCACGTTACCTTGGTCTAACGGCACCTCGTTTCTTACTGCGTGTTCCTTATGATCCAGTAGAGAACCCGATCAAATCATTCAATTATGCTGAAAGTGTCGCTGCATCTCACGAGCATTACTTGTGGGGCAATACGGCGTTCGCACTTGCGACAAGATTAACGGACAGCTTCGCTAAATACCGTTGGTGCCCAAATATCATCGGCCCACAAAGTGGTGGTGCGGTTGAAGATTTACCAGTACATGTGTTTGAGTCAATGGGTGCTCTTCAAGCGAAAATCCCAACAGAAGTTTTGATTACTGATCGCAAAGAGTTTGAACTAGCAGAAGAAGGCTTCATTGCTCTGACTATGCGTAAGGGCAGCGACAATGCGGCGTTTTTCTCAGCTAACTCTATTCAGAAACCGAAGGTATTCCCAAATACCAAAGAAGGTAAAGAGGCCGAGACGAACTACAAACTTGGTACTCAGTTGCCTTACATGATGATCATTAACCGCCTTGCGCACTATATCAAAGTGCTACAACGCGAGCAGATTGGTTCATGGAAAGAGCGTCAAGATCTTGAGCGCGAACTTAACACTTGGATTAAGCAATTTGTTGCGGATCAGGAAAATCCGCCAGCAGATGTACGTAGCCGACGTCCACTACGCGCAGCAAAAATTGATGTTGCTGACGTACAAGGAAACCCGGGTTGGTACCAAGTGTCACTGTCTGTTCGTCCTCACTTCAAGTATATGGGCGCAAACTTTGAATTGTCACTTGTTGGTCGACTAGATCAGGCGTAATTGAAATGACGTACTTTGCACCAGAAGAGAGTACGTTTGGTGTTGGCTTCTTAGAACGCTTAGAAGCCAACTCTGATCCTGTTTCATTTACTCAAGGTCCTTACCCCGAAGATGTGTTGGCTTCGATTAAACGAAATGTCGCTAAAGTCTTGAATACTCGGGTTGGAGGTGCGCAAAGTGCACCAACCCTAGGCCTTATTGATTTTAATGATGCCACGCTAGATACCTTGGATTTGTCTTTGAAAGTGAAGTTATCCATTCAAGACTGTCTACGCCAGTTTGAGCCACGCTTAAAACATATAGAAGTCACAGCTATTTTGGACCGAGATCGCCCCCTATCTCTGCAGTTCCGTATCACGGCACAGATAAATAGTGATGCGATCCATGACAAAGTGCAATTTAACTTGCTGCTAGATCAGAACAGAAAATATCGAGTGGTTTAAGGAATATGAGCCAAGATAAAGACTTTAGAGAAGAGCTTACTTTTCTTAAAGAACAAGGACGGGAGTTTACTGAGATTTACCCTCAGCTTTCTCGCTTCCTCCATGGTCGAACATTAGACCCGGATGTTGAACGCTTACTCGAAGGTTTTGCCTTCCTAACTGGGCGCTTGCGAGAGAAAGTTGAAGACGAGTTTCCTGAACTGACTCACTCGATGATTAATATGCTCTGGCCCAACTACCTGCGACCTGTGCCGAGTATGAGTATCTTGGCATTTACCCCTGATCAAAGTGTCAGTGAAAAGCAGTTGATTAATAAAGGGACTCAGGTCGATAGCAAAGCGATTTTCGGAACGAAATGTCACTTCCAGACGTGTCGAGAAGTGGAAATTTATCCGATAGAGAGTGTTGATGTCAGAGCGCAGCACACTCGCGAAGCGACTGTTATTGATGTGATGCTAAAGACTCAGGGTGATGTCACTCTGGGTAATGCTCTTCTAGAGGACTTACGTTTTTACCTTGGTGGTGACAAATACAGTTCTCAAATGCTCTATCTGTGGCTTAACCACTATCTGGATAAAGTCACCATTGAGATAAGTGGTGCGGAGTTTACTCTCCCTAAAGACAGTTTTAGTGTTGTTGGCTTTGCCAGCAATGACGCTTTACTCCCTTATCCGACAAACGTGTATGAGGGGTATCGTATTCTTCAGGAGTATCTGTCGTTTCCTGAAGCCTTCCACTTTTTTGACCTATCGCGCTTAGATGAGGTTATTCCGAAAAGTGTCAGTGGTGAATTCACTATTAAGTTGCATTTTTCCAAGACGCTTCCTGTAGATGTAAGAGTACAGAAAGAGAACTTCCAACTTTACTGTACACCGATTATTAACTTGTTCTATCACGACGCCGACCCAATCGCTTTGTCCGGTCGTCATTCTGAGTATCGGGTTATACCGTCTAGCCGTTACCCAGCGCATTATGAAGTGTTTAATGTTGAAAGTGTTGTCGGTTGGCAAGACGGACAGCAAGAAGGAAAGCGGGTCCGAGGTTCAAAGCGTGTTTATTCTCCGTTTGAGAGCTTTCAACATGAAGTTGAACGAGTGCGTCACCGCCAGGCTCTTTACTATCGCACTCGAATAAAAGAGAGTATTCGAAAAGATGGTTTTGACAGCTTTATCTCTTTTGTCAGAAGTGACGAAACCATCTCTATCGATGTTGATGAAGCGGTATCAATAAAGCTCATGTGTACCAACCGACTCTTGCCTTTAGATCTTGGCGTTGGCGACATCTGCGAAGCAACGGATACTTCACCGCCTTTTGCAACATTTTCCAATATATCGGTGCCATCGCAATCATTAAGGCCTGTGCTCGATGGGAGCTTGCTGTGGACGCTGATTTCTAACCTATCTCTCAACTATTTATCGCTACTTTCTAAAGATGCGCTGAGTAGTGTTTTAAGAGCGTATGACTTTAAAGCTTTAGTCGATCGTCAGGCAGAGAAAGTATCAAAACGTCGTTTAGAGGCGATTCAGAAGATTGAGTCAAAACCAATCGACAAAATTATGTGTGGCTTACCGATCAGAGGTTTGCAGTCCACGCTTTATATCGATCAAACAGGCTTCGGTTCTGAAGGGGATCTGTATCTTTTCGGCACGGTTTTAAGTCACTTCTTTGCGTTGTATGCCAGCATCAACTCATTCCATGAGCTACACGTCGTCAATGTTACTAATCAAGAGAGGTACACATGGGGTTCTCAAACGGGAATACAACCTCTCATTTAAGTGATGACGGGGGGACTCAGCTGCCTATCGGTATGCCGAGTGAAGTACATGATTATAGCTTTTACCAATTGGTTGAATTGGTTCAAAAGCTCAAAGGGGTCGACCCTGAAGAGTATGAATGGGAGCGAAGCTGCCAGCTGATGTTCAGTGGCAATCCGAGCTTAGGTTTTTCACCGGCAGATGTGGCGAGTTTAGATTTGCTTAATGATGATCGCATGATCATGACGACCAATTTTTTCGGTCTGTCTGGCGCGCAATCGCCGCTTCCAGGCTATGTCGTTGAGCAACTTTTGATGGAAGGGCCGGGCGGACAAAAGCAGCAGTTTTTTGACTTTTTCAATAACCGCTTAATTAGCCTGCTATATCGCATATGGCGAAAGTACAGATACTTTGTTCGCTTTCAACCGGATGCGAAAGACGACTTTTCTGCACAGTTACTCTCTTTGGTTGGATTGGGTTCAACGGACCTTCGAGGTGATACGCCAATCAACTGGTGCAAGATGCTGGCTTATTCGGGCACGTTAGCGGGTCGAAGTCGCTCTCCACAAGTGGTGGCTGGGATCATCGCCCATTGTTTTGATTTGAAAGAGGTTCGAATTGAGCAATGGACGAAAAGAAAAGTGGCTATCGCACCTTCGCAGCAAACCTCAGTTGGTCTAGGCAACGCAGCTTTGGGGGTGTCAACCATCGTTGGCGATTCGGTAGTCGATTGCAATGGCAAGTTCACGATTTGGATCGATGGGTTAAGCCGAAGTCGATTCCTAGATTTCTTGCCGTCAGGTAAGGAGTTTGAACCGCTTTGTAAATTGGTTGAGTTCATTTTACGTGAACAAATGGCTTACGACTTATCACTGACTATGGCGAGTGAAGAGCCTCAACAAATCCTATTGAGTAAAGAGTCAAATGTCGCCTTGGGTTGGACATCGTTTCTCGGCCAAAGCAGTGACAAGAAAAACGTATTAATTCAAGTAAGGCAATGATGATGGGCAAATCTCCTTTAACCAAGTTGACGTTATTGGTTACCAATATACAAAAACTAGAGTCAAGACTCTCGGCGCTAATGGAGTGGGGAGTCGAGGGCGGCATAGTCGGTTCTGATGACAATGCGCATTGGTTGCTTTCTGACTCTAAGGGTGAGGTTTTCCCTCAACACTGTGAAATATTGATGCTAGATGGCGCATTTTGTATCAAGGATCTTTGTGGTGAGACTTACATCAATGGCTCTGTGATGCCAGTAGGTAAAGAGCTGTTGGCAAAACTGGCGCATAACGACCAAATCCGAATTGGTCCATACGAAATACGAGTCATTGTTGGCGACTTAGATACAGAAATCTGCTCTGAATCCCTTAACACCCTTTTTTCTGAGCCAGAAGCTGACCTTTTATCAAACCACGCTTTTGAGCAAGAACTCACGCCTAAACGTAAGCCTGCAGAGAAAACGGATCCATTGGATGCATTAGGCGATTACGTATCAGAAAAGACACGGTCCCTAATTGATGATGAACCTAAAAATAGCAATGACTCAGTGCCTGCCAGTTTGGGCCTTGAAGAAGATCTTTCACCGCAACAGTCGAACATTGTTATGCAAGCCGATAGCAACAACGAGCTGTCGTCATCGATGATGCTCAAGAGAATTCTCAATTTTGGCTTTCGCTCGAAGCAAGAGAGTAAGCCAGAGACAAATACCAATACCACACAAAAAATCGAGTCAAGCCAAGTTACTGGCATTGACCAACAAAAAATAACAACCAACGTTTTAGAGGGCTTTCAAATGGACGAACAAGAATTAGATTTGCTAGAGGAAGAGGTGGCAAAAAGCCTTCCGACGGAAACAAGTAGTGATGTGTCGACTTCAGGTTTAGGCGGACATTTACTTACAGGACCTTTGCTCAATGGCTTAGGCGCGCAACTCAGTGGTACAGATGATATCGCTCGTATGCAGATGTTGTCTCAAGAATTAGGTGAGTCATTACAGTCTTGTATTAAAGGTATCTTAGCTCTGCATCAACAAGTTAACCAAGGGCGTTTCGGCACGCTAAATCGCAATTTACAACCAATTGAAGATAACCCGCTAAGACTAGGGCTCTCTTATCAAGAAACGATTCAAACGCTTTATGACTCAAATAAGAGTGCCGTGCATTTATCTGCCCCATTTGCGATTGAAGAAAGTTTAGCCAATGTACAGGCGCACAATGAGGCGATGCAGTACGCAACAGGCGAAGCATTGACGCAAATCTTAGGCGCATTTTCTCCAGATGTACTCTTAAGTCGATTCCAAAACTATAAGCGCTCTCATCAATCTAGCGTTGAGGATGGTGATGCTTGGGCTTGGCAAATGTACTGCAGCTACTACCAAGAATTGGCGTCACACCGTCAGCAAGGGTTTGAAAAACTGTTCTGGGAAATCTTTGAACAATCGTATGACCGCAAAATCCGAGAAAAACAGTTGGAGTACTGATCGTGAGACATTTGCTCTTTGCGTGCTTTTGTTTTGCGTTACTGACTGGGTGTAGCAGTGAACCTGTCAGCCCGGCAAAAGCACCCACGAAGGTGACATTCAGTCTCGTAGCGACAGAGGGAATGAATCCGAACGTGTGGGGAGAAGCCGCACCCGTTGAGATTCAAGTATTCGAGTTAGTTGATGACTCGATGTTTATGTCATCCAGCTACGACCAGCTAAAACAAGACTATAAAAAGGCTTTAAAAAGCAACTTTATCAAGAGTTATGACTATGTGTTGTTACCAGGCCAATTCAAGTTTGTGAATGAAATTGAAGTGACTGATGAGACGAACTATATCGGCGTCCTCGCCAATTTCTCCGACATTGAACTCAGTGAATGGAAGAAGGCGGTCAAGGTTATCAAGCAAGGAAGGGAGTATCACTTACTGATGTTACTCAATGATTACGAAGTAGATTTACAAAGGGTGGAATAGAGAAGATGTTTTCACGAAATCGTGTAATTTGGAACGAAGGACTTTTCATTAAACCCCAGCACTTCCAGCAACAACAGCGATACTCAGAGTACTTTATGGATGAGCGATTGAGTACAGTCAGTCGTTATTTGTACGGTATCTCGGAGTTTGAGTTCAACCCTGAATATCTTTCGTTTGGTCGCATTGCCATCGAACGAGCAGTTGGCGTTATGCCGGATGGTTCGGTATTTCGAATTCCTCAAGAAGATATTCACCCAGACGCGTTAGAAATAGAAGATGCTTCATTGGCAAACCAGCTTGTGTACTTAGCAGTTCCGCTACGCAGTGAATCGTTACGAGAGATTAACTGGCCTGACGCTCAGGGCACAGGGAGATATGAGAGTCGCCGACTGGAGGTGCGTGATGTGCATACCTTGCAAGGTGATATGACCACCATCGATGTCTCTCCTATTCGGATTCAATTGATGTTGGAAAAAGAAGACCGGAGTGCGTATGCCTCTATGGCGGTAGGAAGAATACTGGAAAAGCGCCCTGATGGTAGTGTAGTGATGGATCCAGACTTTATTCCATGCCTCGTCAATGTTGCTGCAAACTCATCGCTTCACCGTTTTATTAACGAAATTTCAGGTCTGATGCGCGAGCGTGCCAAAAACATCGCTCAGCGAATTGGTTCTCCGGCTCAAGGTGGCGTGGCGGATGTTTCTGACTTTATGTTGCTACAGGCTCTCAACCGTTTACAGCCACAGATTCATCACTTGGCAGAGCTGCGTAGTCTGCATCCAGAGCGTCTATTTGAAAGCTTATCAACGGTGGTTGGCGAGTTAGCCACGTTTACTGACGAAAGTCGACTACCACCAAATGTGGTCAGTTATAACCATGATATGCCAACGGAATCCTTCTGGCCTTTGATTCGCAACTTACGTCAAGCGCTCAGCGTTGTACTAGAGCCAAGAGCGGTCGCGATTCAACTGGATAAACGCAAATATGGTTTGATGGTAGCACCAATTCAAGATCCACAGTTGATGCAAACGGCTGACTTTATCATCGCAGTCAAAGCACGCATGCCGATGGATGATTTACGTCGTCAATTTACCCAGCAAACCAAAGTTTCTTCGGTAGAGAAAATCCGTGAGCTGATTTCTTTGCAGTTACCAGGTGTTCCTTTGGTCGTGCTACCTGTGGCACCACGTCAGTTGCCATATCACGCTGGATACATCTACTACCAGTTGGATAAGACAAGCAGTGCATGGCAGCAGCTTTCGCAGTCTAGTGGCTTTGCTTTCCATATCGCGGCGGCATTTGACGACCTTGATTTACAGTTCTGGGCAATAAGGGATTAGACGTGGATAAAAAAAGTACTCAATTCAGCAGCTTACTTTTTGATGATGCTGAAAAAATCAACCATGACCAAGACTATTGGTTCCAACTTCGCGGTAGTTTGCATAATCCACTTATTGATGCATCAACGCCATTGTTTGGACTTTCCCTGCGTATTCGTCAGCTAACAGATTGCCAAAATATTGAAGCGATTTACGAGCAGACGTTAGAGGAAATCAAAAACATTGAAATGGAGCTAACAGGTCTGGGTTACGAATATGCCGTGCTGATGGCTTATCGTTACATCTTGTGCACCTTCCTCGATGAGGCTGTGTTAGGAACTGAATGGGGCGCTAATACGGTATGGGCTGAACACTCACTGCTATCTCGATTTCACAATGAAACTTGGGGCGGAGAAAAAGTTTTTACCGTACTGAAGCGTCTTGAAAAAGAGCCTGAAAACTACACAGAGCTGTTGGAGTTTATCTACCAATGCCTTGTTTTAGGGTTTGAAGGCAAGTATCGCGTAATTGAGTCGGGGCAACAAGAAAGAGAAAAAGTGATCGATCGACTTTATTACTTATTGCATCACGATGAAGAGCAGAAACCTGTTCAACTGACTCATGCAACAGAGCACGTTGTTCGTTCCAAGTACAAGATCAGCAAACAGTTACCGATATGGACTATATTTGCAGGTTTCGCACTGCTTTGGGTCGGTACATTTATTGGTTACAGCTACCTTCTTCATGTCAAAACAAGTGATGTGATTGAGCAACTGAATCAAATTCTATAACAATAATTAAGGCTAGGTTATTACCGTGATACGTATCGAGCTTCCAACTCTTATATCAAAGTTAAACGAACAGAGTAAGCTTGCGCTAGAACAAGCTGCGACTGTTTGTATTGAACGCCAACATGGCGAGATTACTTTCGAGCATTACTTAGAGGTACTGCTAAATAACCCGTTGTCAGATGTTAGGCTGATCTTTAAACAAGCTAATCTTGACCTCGATGAGCTCAATCGCGCTTTGGTCGATGGCTATACTCGCGAGGCATCTCTAGACAGTTACCCAGCATTCTCTCCGCTGTTGGTGGAGTTACTTCAAGAAGCGTGGTTACTTTCGACCACAGAACTGAATCAGACTGAACTTCGCTCTGGTGCGATTTTGCTTGCTGCTTTGACGCGCGCGGATCGTTACATGGTTCCAAATTTGGTCAAAGTGACCAGTGGTATCAATCGCGAAAACTTACGCAAACACTTCACTGCGATCTTAGTTGATTCTTCAGAAACTCAAGTGGTTGATAAAACGAAAAATCATAGCAATGCTGCGTCAGGTTCGGACTTATCCATTTTAGATAAGTACTGTACTAATGTGACCGCGCAAGCTCGTAACCAAGAATTGGATCCTGTGCTGTGTCGAGAGCATGAGATCAGTCTAATGATCGATATCCTTTGTCGCCGTAGAAAGAACAACCCAATCGTAGTCGGTGATGCCGGGGTAGGTAAAAGCGCTGTTATTGAGGGGCTGGCACTGTGCATTGCTTCTGATCAGGTACCTAACCAGTTGCGAAACGTCGAGCTTTATTCACTGGATTTAGGTCTACTTCAAGCTGGCGCGTCAGTTAAAGGCGAGTTTGAAAAACGACTGAAAGGCGTGATTGATGCGATCAAACATTCGGCGTCTCCAATCATCCTTTTCATTGACGAAGCACACACGCTTATTGGCGCAGGTAATCAAGAAGGTGGCGGTGATGCCGCGAACTTGCTTAAGCCGGCCCTTGCCCGTGGTGAGCTAAGCACCATAGCCGCGACAACCTGGAAAGAATATAAGAAATACTTTGAGAAAGACCCGGCATTGACACGCAGATTCCAACTGGTCAAGTTGGATGAACCGAGTGTTGAACAAGCGGTAGATATATTGCGAGGGCTTAACTCAGTTTATGAAAATACCCATAAGGTCCTAATTACCGACGAAGCACTTAAAGCGGCTTCAGAGCTGTCAGCGCGTTATATCTCTGGTCGTCAACTGCCAGATAAAGCGATCGATGTGTTAGATACCGCATGTGCTCGTATTGCGATTAATTTGACCACTCCGCCTAAACGTCTTGCGGCAATTGAAACAGCGAAGCATCAGCGTCAGCTTGAGATTGACATGCTTAATCGTGCTCAGCTATTAGGCCAAGACTTAGATACGGCGAGATTGGATGAGCTGCAAACGCAAAGCATTGCCGATGAACAAGAGCACCAAGCACTGAGTGAGAGCTGGCAGTATCAAAAGCAGCTTGTAGAAGAGATCATTGAGCTGCGCTCGCAGCTATCGACAGGCGAACAAAGTGATGAAGAGCGTTTAGAGTGCAGTGATCAGATCCGTGCTAAGTACAAAGAGATTGATGGGATTCCTCATAAAGAACGTCTTATTCATCCTCAGGTCGACGAGCAACAAATAGCTGAAGTGATTGCCGATTGGACTGGCGTACCTGTCGATCAAATGAACAGCGACGAGCTGTATAAAATTACCCATTTGACCTCAATTTTAGGCCGTGCAATTAAAGGTCAAGATGTTGCGATAGAGCGAGTACATAAACATCTTCTAACGGCGAGAGCCGACCTTCGTCGCCCAGGTAGACCGAAAGGCGCATTCCTTCTGGTTGGCCCTAGTGGTGTGGGTAAAACCGAGACAGTTGTACAGTTGGCCGAGCATCTCTATGGTGGCAAACAGTTCTTAACCACCATCAACATGTCTGAGTATCAAGAGAAGCACACCGTATCTCGACTGATCGGTTCACCTCCGGGTTATGTGGGCTACGGAGAGGGCGGTGTGTTAACTGAAGCTATCCGCAAGATGCCTTATTCGGTCGTTTTGCTTGATGAAGTAGAAAAAGCGCACCCTGAAGTATTGAACCTCTTCTATCAGGCCTTTGATAAAGGCGAGCTTGCTGATGGTGAAGGTCGAATCATCGATTGTCAGAACGTCGTTTTCTTCCTGACGTCGAACCTAGGCTATCAAACGATCGTCGATTACGCAGAGCGTTTAGATGATCTTGATGATGCGCTTTATCCAGAGCTGGCTGCCTTTTTCAAACCGGCGTTACTTGCTCGAATGGAAGTCATCCCATACATGCCGCTTTCTCCTCAAGTCCTTGACGTTATTGTAAGAGCGAAACTTGAGCGTTTAGAGCATCTGTTTAAAGAGCGTTATGAAGCAGAGGTCATTATCGAGTCTTCATTGATTGATGAAATTCTTGCCCGAGCAACGCGTTCAGAAAATGGGGCCCGAATGCTTGAAGCCATTATTGAAGGTCAGCTTCTGCCACCAGTTTCTCTTGCACTACTCAACAAACTTTCAGAGCAGAAACCGGTTAACCGCATTCAATTGTCTGCCGTTGACGGACAATTTAAAGGCGAAGTGGAGTAGGTATGGCAAATTGGTTAGTAAGGACGACGGAGCTCATTGGCATTAAGTCCAAAGATGAGTTAACTCAGACATTCGCTAAAGTATTGATTGAAGAGCTGAGTTTGGCACATTGTTTAGTGCTTTCTCCTAACAATGAAGGACGCCGACTGATCCCCCACGATACTAGCCTGTCGGCATCGTGGTCAGTGAATGACTTGAGCAATCCGTTTGCTCACGTGTTGCAAAATTCTAAGGCGATGACGCTTTCTGCTGATGAGCTACTATTTTGGCAAACGGATCGAGCGTTCTGCGAATTAGTTTCTCAAGTTGGCATGTTTGATGGTGTGCGTATTCAGCCACTACCTTTGCAGTCAAAGTACGTTCAATTTGTAATTTATATGCAAGGGGAGCCGAGCAAAATCAACACCGCTTTTGAAGACGACATGTGTACCGCTTTTGTTGGGGTATTTACTAAGCAATGGCAGTTACTTGATGAGTTAGAGAAAGAGCAACGCGATCTTAAAGAGCTATCGGAGTCTCTGAGTGAGATTCAACGTGATAGAAAGCAGCATGAGCTTGCCAATGACCTGTCCCATTCACTTATCGGCGACAGTCGTACTATGCAGCGACTTCGTCAGCAGATTGTAAGTGCCGCAGCGTCGCAACTCTCTGTCATGGTGCAAGGTGAGACAGGTACAGGTAAAGAACTCGTTGCTCAAGCGATTCACCAACTTTCTTCACGTAATCAAAAACCAATGGTGGCGATTAACTGTGCTGCGATTCCAGAAAATCTGCTAGAAAGCGAGTTGTTTGGTTACTGTAAAGGTGCCTTCTCTGGTGCAGAGTCTGATCGGCAAGGGTTGATTGCTCAAGCCGATGGTGGAACGCTATTTTTGGATGAAATCGGTGACATGCCGTTAGCGCTGCAAGCCAAGTTATTGCGAGTACTGGAGAGCAAAAGATTTAGACCTGTTGGTGGCAAAGAGGAGCAAGCATCTGACTTTCGCCTTGTTTCTGCCACGCACGTTAATCTGTTAGCTCAAGTTCAAGCAAAAAAGTTCAGACAAGATCTCTATTACCGACTGTTCCAATATCCATTAACGCTGCCAAAGTTAGCGGAGCGTCTAGAAGATATTGAGCAACTGAGTGTGCACTTCATCAAGGAGTTTAACGAGCGACATGGACGCGTTATTCGTGGTCTTCATTACCGAGCATTAGATTGTCTAAAACAGTACGCTTTCCCAGGTAATGTACGTGAACTAAAGCACTTAATTGAGTTTGGTTGCGCGCAGACTGATGATAACTCGGAGATCAATGAAGGAAGCCTTGCTAATCGCATCGCATGTTTGAACTTTGAACTGAAAAGCTTGAGTGAGCCAACGCAAATGGCGACCCATTCTCAATTTATTCAAGACAGCCCTTATCAGCATCCACCTAGTGACTTCGCTGGCATCACAGACTTGAAACAAGCAGTGAGTGATTACGAAGAGCAGGTTATTCGTGACCGTTTAAACTTCTTTGCCGGTAATCGAGGCAAAGCGGCGAAAAGCTTAGGAATCCCAAAGAGAACGCTAGCATACAAGTGTCAGAAGCTGGAGATCAAGGCGCTATGAGAATAGTGATAACCAGACTTATTTGCCTAGCATGTGCCCTTTGGTGGTTACCTGTAAATGCTCAAGAGGTTAACACGTATCAGTGGGAGCGGGTGGAGCAATGTCGAATCATTGCGAAAAGGCTCGAACGATTAAGGTGTTATGACCAGTTGTTTGATACGCCAGTGACCTTAAAGGGACAGAGTCATGAGCCGGATAAACCTAAGGTATGGATGCTTGCTTATCCAAACAGTAGCGCAGAGAACAGCCAGACTCTGAGCTTAAAGGAATCGGCTTTGGGTGAGAATGCATGGGTCACTTTATCAGCTCTGCCACAGGGCGAGGCTGATTCCCCAGTTCTCGTTATGAGCTGCATGGATGAAATCAGTCGCGTTCAGTTAGCACTTCCTAAACCATTAATTGATGCGCGTATATCAGTTTCAGTGGCTCAAGGGCAGCGGGAGTATTGGAGAAGTGATGATGAGGGCGTGGTCTTCTCATCGGCGCAGGGACTCCCAGCGATAGAGCTGATGAAACGAATGGCTCAGCAGAGAAAGGTGACACTGAGGTCGAACTCAGACACTGTGGATGGACTGCAGTTTGACACAGTGGCGCTGCAAGCGGCGCTGCGGCCCTTACGACAGCGTTGTCGGTGGTAAATATGGAACTTACTCAATATCGCACTTGTATTGTCTCTCCGATCAGCGATTCCTCTCCAGTCGGTGAACGGCTGCTAGATGAACCGTTATTTGATTTCATTGAAGATCAGATGATGAAGGTTGGCTCACTCTCCCATGCGAGTGTGCAGTGGCAAGAGGTGGAGCACAGTACGCTTCAGCTGCTTAAAGAGAAAAGTAAAGACATCAAACTCTTGGTTTATTTGCTGCAATGTCTGCACCAAGACCTGAGCGCGGTTCGCTTGATTGCTTCATTTAATGTGATGGGCGATTTTATTTCACATTATTGGCAAGAGAGTTTTCCTGCGCCAGGTAAGCGAGGCAATCTCCCTCGTCGCAAATTCTTTAGTCAGATGTGTCAACGTTTCTCGATGGCGCTGGATAAGTTCGACTTTAGTCAACTTGATAGTCAAGCACGAGAGGATTTAAGCAGTGCGGTGTCCGCGTGGCAAGAGGTGATTACGACCAATGATCTCCAATCAGACATGGTTGAGTCTATAGCGTTAACTGTAGAGAACCAGTTGCGCAAAGCGAGTGAACGTGAACAGGTCAACAGCAAAGCGTCACCAGTGACTTCCGAGGCTTCATTAAGTGTCTCTGACGCGAGACCGGATCCGCTAGTGATTGATAATTCAAGTGGTAAAGCCGCTAAAGAAACCTTGTTTAAAGTGGCTGATTTTCTCTCTGAACAAGAGTTTGGCGCAGCGTTATCGATTCGGGTTCGTCGTCATGCTTTATGGGGGGCGATTAGCTCGCTGCCAGATCACGATAGCAATGGGCATTGCCTATTAAGAGGAATGAATACCGACCGAGCTAAAGAGTACCGAGACCGTTGTTCTCAACCTAACTTAGCTCTATGGCGACAAGTGGAGCAAAGCATCACCATGTCACCATTTTGGTTCGAAGGGCAGTTGCTCAGTCATGATATTGCCAAAGCACTTGGCTATGAGCAGTGGTGCCAAGCTATCAGAGAAGAAACCCAGACGTTTGTCGAACGCTTTCCTCATGTCATCAACTTGAAGTTTAAAGATGGGGAACCGTTCATCACCGATCCAGTTAAGCAGTGGTTGGAGAGCTGTGAAGGTCTTAATTCGTCGGCGCCTCGAATGAACAGTTGGCAAGAGCAAAGGGATGAAGTCTTTAATCTTGCTAAAGAAGGCGGAATTGCCGTTGCGATGTCACGCATCAATGATGGCTTAGTCAAAGCAAGTGAGCCACGTGAGAGGTTTTACTGGCGACTGCTTAGCGCCGAACTGCTGAAACATCATCATCTTGATGGAATGGCAAAAGAACAATTTCAACATTTAAAACAAGAAGCTATGCAAGCGCAAGTCTCTCAATGGGAACCTTCGCTCATAGAACAATTAGAGCAAAATACAGCGTCAGTGTAAGTTAAAGGAATCCCCATGTGGAAAAGTGTTATAGGGTTTGTAGCTAAATTCAAACCGGGTATGGCAGCAGCAATGCCTGTCTTACTCCTTATTCTATTTATTTTAGTTAATGTTTCTATCTGGTGGGCAGGCCCTTGGCTTGTTATGGGTGAGACACGGCCGCTAGAAACAGTGATGGCCCGTGGTTTAACATCGGTTATCTTTTCTTTGTTTACCATCTCTGGTTGGGGCTTATGGCAGTGGAAACGGTTACGAACGCTTAAAAGTCAGCAGCAGCGAGAAGAGCAACTGAAACAAGATCCGATTTCTGTTTATGAACAGCGCCAAGAAAGTGAATTAAATGGCGTTATGGCGGAAATGAAGCAGAGTCTAAATAGCCGAAATTATTTGTATGCACTGCCTTGGTATCTGGTACTTGGTTTAGAAAATGCCGGTAAGACGAGCTTGATTAATCGTTCTGGGCAAAACTTTGCGCTTTCATCTGTTATGCGCGCATCAGGTAAAAAGAGTGACAACCCATACTCGTTTGATTGGTGGATTGGTGACGAATCGGTACTGATCGACCCTGATGGCGAGTTGCTGACTCAAGGCAATCGAAGTGAAGACAATGACGGCGAGATGGAGCGCCGATTATGGCTCAACTTTATTCATTGGCTAGACAAAACACGTAGCCGCAGACCACTGAATGGTATTGTTTTAGCCTTAGATATTTCTCATTTGGCGACCTCAACGGCTTCTGAACGCAAAGCTTATGCGAATCTGCTGCGTGCAAGAATCCGTGAACTAATGGAAACATTGACGACGCGATTACCTGTCTATATCACCTTGACTAAGCTGGATCTTTTACATGGTTTTGACCCCTTCTTCAAGCATTACTCAAGAGAGCAGCGCGATGAAGTGTTGGGTTTCACTTTCTCACTTGAGTCGGTTGAAAACGTCGATCACTGGTTAGAAGAGTTTACCCAAGAATATGGGAAGTTTGTTGGTCGAATCAACGAGCTGCTTCCACACGCCGTTTCTGAGCCGATGGAGCAAGAAGAGCGTGCGGCGATCTACAGCTTTACACGTCAGATTTCAGGTTTGCAAAGTATCTTGAAAGGCTTCTTTGAAGATGCGTTGTCGAGCGATCAATTCTCTACCTCAGCACTGGTACGTGGTGCCTACTTTACATCGGTTTATCAGCAAGGGGTACCAAGTAACGCATTCAGTGATTCTGCGGCTCGTCGCTACGGTTTATCACATGCTATAAACAAAGCTCAACATGCTAAAAACTCTACGGTGTACTTCACCCAACAACTGTTTAGCAACATTATTTATCCAGAAGCGGGTCTAGCCTCGGATAACTTCCGAGTCGCTAAGCAGAAGCGTCGCCTTATTGGGCTCTCTTTTGCAACCTGTACTGTAGCGTCAGTACTATTGATTGGTACTTGGCATCAATACTATTCAAAAAACTACAATCAGTCAGACGCGGTGCTGACCAAAGTTAATGAATATAAAAAGCAGTTCCCTTCGAATTTATCCATCGCATCTCAGAAGGATATTTTGGAACCACTCAATAAGATTCGTCAGGCGACACTAGAGTTTGGCTTCTTTAGGGATAAACCAAAGTACATCTCTGATATGGGCCTTTACCAAGGACATACAATCGGTCCCATGGTTGAGGATACTTACCTTAATTTGCTCGAAAGCCGTTTCTTGCCGTTACTTATGGCAGACGTAGTCGTGGATTTAAAGCAAGCTTCTAGCGACGAAGAAAAGTTAGCTACATTGAGAGTCTATCGAATGATGGTGGATAAAAGTGGTCGCTATAAAGATTATGTACTTGATTACTTCAGTAAGTATTGGCAACGCGCTTTTGCAGGAGATAAAGCGGTTCAAGGCCAACTGCTTGACCACCTAGACTATGCGATGCGTCATACTGATCTAGAGGCGTCAAAGCTAGCGGGAGATGAGTTGGCGATAGCCGCGATGAAGCCGTATGAGTCGACTATTGCAGAGGTGCAAGATGCGCTAAGTACCATGCCAAATGATCAGCGTGTTTATCGTAACTTGAAGCTTAATGCACAGACCGTTCTTGGTCCATCGATCAGTATCCGCAATCTAGTTGGGCCAATCTTTGATGTGGTGTTTGAAGAGCGCGTATCTAATCAGAGCTTATATATCCCTCAGATGCTAACCAAGGCAGGATTTGAAAACTACTTTATGCCGCGATCTGAGTCTGTATCTGAGCTTGCCCTTATTGATAGCTGGGTATTAGGTCAGTCGAAAACGGCGCAATTTAGCGAAGCAGACAAGCAAGTTTTACGTGAGAAGATTCGTAATCTTTATGTGGCGGACTACATCAATACATGGCGCGCTGCGCTCAATGATATCGATATAAAGTATTTCTCCGATCTGAACGATGCCGTAGTGGTTCTAGAAAACATCACGGGTAACGTTGAGCCTCTGCAGCGACTACTGAGAACGCTAGACAGTAATACTCAGCTAATCGCGGGCCTTGATGTTTCAGATGAAGCACAAGCTGAGTTAGTGAAAAACGCCAAATATCAAGTATCGTCGAATATTCAATCTCCTTTCGCTGAATTAAACTTAATGTTGAAGCCCATTGGCGAGCAACCTCCTTACATTAATGAGGTGCTTAACTCAGTCGATGAGCTAAAAGCTTACCTAAAAAGCATTCAAGAATCCCCTGACGTAGGTATGGCGGCACTTGAAGCGACGAAGTCACGAGTCAAACTCGTTAGCGCTGATCCAATCTATACGCTGAAACGCATCTCTTCAGGTTTACCAAAGCCTTTAGACATGATGATGGAAAAGCTGGCAGATGAGAGCTGGTACGTGGTTAAGCAGGAAGCAATTAAGCACTTAGAAGTACGTTGGTATGAGGATGTTTATCAGCCATATTATGCCAAGCTTGCTAATCGATACCCGTTTAATGACAAATCCACTAAAGACGTGGCTTTAGAGGACTTTGAAACGTTCTTTGCGCCAAAAGGGACGCTGGATAACTTCTACTCGAACCAACTTAAAGTCTTTATTGATGAGAATATTTCTGTTGATAGCTCTGACTCAATGCAGTCTATCATCAGACCAGAAGTGTTAGCACAAATTAAGCAAGCGCAGCGAATTCGTCAGGCGTTCTTTAACCGTAAGGGCATCTTAGATGTGAATTTCTCGGTCGAGCCGATTCAGCTAAGTAGTAATAAACGCCGCAGTGTCCTGAATGTCGATGGGCAATATTTATCTTATAGCCATGGTCCGAGATCGGGAGCTGAGCTGATATGGCCAAATACATTACGTGATTCCGCTATATCTAAAGTTACCTTGGTGCCAACTAAGACCAATACTTCCCCACGCAGTATTAATATTCAAGGGCCTTGGGCATTTTTCAGGCTACTGGATAAAGGGGATGTACTGGCGGCGAGTCCAACCTCGGTTGACTACAAGTTTGGCTTTGCTGGTGGTGAGATGATTTATCGTATTAATGCTGAATCTGACGCGAACCCGTTTACTGAACGTCTGTTTAAATCATTTAAGCTTTCTAAGACCCTCTATTAACGATTTGTTAGGGAGTGACGGTGTTCACTCCCTATCGCTTTAGGACGAAGTAGTTATGTCCCATATTGTCATACTCGATCAAAAGACCTATACCATTGTTTCTGAGCCTGAACAGATCAGAACAACCGATATCTATCAAAAAGTAAGAGACGAAATTAACAGTCGCTTCAACCCGTTATCAGGGGGGACCAACTGGCAAGTTGTCCATGATGGTTGTGAGCAGCTTGCTTTTGACCTCGGCATTGATTTGTTGATGAGCTGTTATTTGACTATCGCAAAATTAAAGCTAGAGGGAGTCAAAGGCTACGCTAATGGGCTGGAGCTGATTAATCGTTGCCTGACGCTACAGCCAGAGCCAAGCGCAAAGTTTGCCAAGATGCAGAAAGAGCTGCTTGATTGGGTTAATGGTAAGGCTTTACCAGAACTCAAAGGAATGAAGCTGACACATGAGCAATTGAGAGACTTATACCGAAGTGAACGTTTATGCGAAAACGCCCATCATTGGTTAGCGACTAGTCAGCCAGAGCATGAGGTAAACTTTGAAGGTGTGGGCTTTGTTTTGTTTGAGCATATCGATAAGATCGAAACTCAATACCACACCGCGGTTAAACGGGTCGAAAAGTCAGAGCAGCAAATGAGTGGTTATGTCCCTAAGACAAAGTATCGATGGGGACTGTTTCTTTCAAGTGTGCTTTCTATTTTCGTGGTGTCGGCTAGCTGGTGGTATGTACCGAATATCTTGGCCAGCTATCAGCCGCAATATAAAGCGGCTAAAGAAGTCCCAACGCTAAACAGAGAAAACTTGCCTGAGTTCGTCACGCAAACCTCCGCAGAGGCTCGCCATAAGTATCAATCACAGATAGTCGGACTCTATCAGCAAGCCATTGAAGAGCAGTTGTCGACATCGGTTGAACAGCCTAATTTGGATCTGATGGGGCAGCTTGAGGTGCTGACAAATCTATTTGCGGAAGATGAGCGAGTAGAAGCTATTGCTCAGACTGTCCAGCAAGATCAGCAAATTGCCCTTGAACAAGTCGGATCATTTGTCGAGCGGTTCAATGAAGCGAGAACCAAAATGGCGAATATTGCATTAATGGTCCAAAACCGCCAATGGTCTCAAGCGACACAAGCAACCAAATCATTGGAGAAGCTCGCCATCAGTTTGTCGCCAATTTACGCCCGTGTCGGTTATATCGAACGTTTGATCGAGGAAGAGGAGTATCATCAGGCAGAAACTGAATTGGCAGAATTAACCGTTAGGTTGAACAACCTCAGTTGGAAAGTGGCGCAATTAAGCCAAAGTCTCGTTAATTGATTGCGAAAGATTATCTTGCCTTAGACCGAATTGCTTGCACTTTGGTCAAAGGATCTATATAAATTCGGCTTTCCTTTTTTCGTGACGTATTTGAATATTTGAGGTTGGCGAATATGACGCATTTCTGGCAGCAAAAAGCTTTAGAGCAGATGACCGAGCAAGAGTGGGAGTCACTTTGCGATGGTTGTGGTAAATGCTGTTTGCACAAACTCATGGATGAAGATACCGACGAAATTTACTACACCAATGTGGCATGTAGCTTACTCAATAGTAAAACTTGTTCTTGCAAAGACTATCCGAATCGTTTTAATTACGATGAAGAGTGTACTAAGTTAACGCGCGACGATATTGAAGACTTTACTTGGTTGCCTCATACCTGCGCTTACCGTCTATTAGCAGAGAAACAACCTTTACCTGAGTGGCACCCATTGCTAACAGGTTCTAAATCAGCAATGCATGCTGCAGGCGAAAGTGTTCGCAATAAAGTGGTGTATGAAATCGACGTGGTAAATTGGGAAGATCACATTCAAAACTTACCTGATAGACTAAAACCTCACAAATAACTTTTAAAGTTGAGAATGCTATGTATGCATTATGTACATAGCATGAGGTTTAGTATGTTAGATTTTGATAAAAATAAGAAAAGGTAATACGAAAAGAAGTAGAGATTTCAACTATCCCTAACTTCGTTTACAAGAAACCATTGGTATCCCTCGATGATAATGGTGAGCCTCAGGTTACCTATCGTACTAATGACAACAAGATCCCCATTAAGATACTTCCCTTACTCCATGTTGTTGGGTATGACGACAAAGACAACCTAATCAGCTACCTGCCATTAGGTATGGTCAATGAGTTCTTATTGTCGAAAGCAATCGATGATGGTGTTCTTGCCCTCTCTATGATGACCCTCGTCCAGAATGGAGTACATTTCCTCGCAACAAGCAAGAACGGTTAACCTACCAGTATCTCGATGGTTTCTATAAGCACTGCCTCACTTAAAGCCCGAAACCATGATTCAGGATGGCAAAGAGGTGTTTAAAAAAACTGTGATGGATTTGGGTGTCGGTGATAAG
This sequence comes from Vibrio sp. 2433-A1, assembly GCF_056726085.1. Lineage (NCBI taxonomy): Bacteria > Pseudomonadati > Pseudomonadota > Gammaproteobacteria > Vibrionales > Vibrionaceae > Vibrio > Vibrio sp. 2433-A1. The sequence continues at coordinate 224,146 of NZ_JBRESC010000005.1, read as the reverse complement.
TACCAATCACTTACAAAGACGGCTGGAGTTGACCAGAACAAGAAAGGCATGCTCGTTCTAGGGCGACAATCATCAACTTTGCACCAAAGCAATGCATTGATTGTAAGCTGTCTAGCTAGACAACTTGCCATAAAATAACATATAGCAATAAGGAATATTAAGATATCCATTTTTGTTTAAAATGGAATATGAAATTTTCTTTTTGTCCCTTGAACTCACTTTTCGTTGTCCCTATTTTCCTAATCGGGAGAGTGCTACATAGCTCTGCCCATCACCATTATGTCTTTTATGTTTAACAATTGTAGGAGGCTAACCTCATGAATATTCGTCCTTTAAATGATCGGCTGATAGTCGAAAGACTCGAAGCAGAATCCCTATCTGAAGGAGGAATTGTCCTTACGTCTCAGTCAGTACAAAAATCAAATCGAGCGAAAGTCGTCGCTGTTGGTCTAGGTCAACGACTGGAAAATGGAGATCGGGTTTCTATGGACGTTAAAGTCGATGACATTGTCATTTTTAATGACGGCTATGGTGTCAAAACAGAAAAAATCGATGGTTCAGAGTACCTTATTCTCTCCGAATCTGATGTGTTAGCAATCGTTGAGTAATTGAGTTTTCATTATTTTTTGAGGAGATAATCATGACTGCAAAAGAAGTTATATTTGCTGATGAATCGCGTCAAAAGATGCTTAATGGGGTAAACCTGCTGGCTGACGCCGTTAAGGTTACTTTAGGTCCTAAAGGTCGAAATGTTGTACTAGATAAGTCATTTGGAGCTCCAACCATCACAAAAGATGGGGTGTCTGTCGCGAAAGAAATCGAGCTTGAAGATAAGTTCGAGAACATGGGCGCACAAATGGTAAAGCAAGTCGCATCGAAAGCGAATGATGAAGCTGGTGATGGAACAACAACCGCAACGGTGTTGGCGCAATCTTTGATCAATGAGGGATTAAAGGCCGTTGCGTCGGGCATGAATCCAATGGATTTAAAGCGAGGTATAGATAAAGCAACGGAAACTGCTGTAGAGAAACTTCGTGAGATATCTCAGCCTTGCAGTGACAAAGAGTCGATAACTCAAGTTGGCAGCATTTCAGCAAACAGCGACAAATCGATTGGTGACATTATAGCGGAAGCGATGGACAAGGTTGGTCGCAATGGTGTCATTACGGTTGAAGAAGGTCAGGGCTTAGACAATGAGCTTGCGGTGGTTGAGGGTATGCAGTTTGATCGCGGGTATCTTTCTCCGTACTTCATCACCAATCAGGAGAGTGGCTCTGTAGAACTGGATAATCCTTATGTGCTTTTGGTGGATAAAAAGGTAAGCAATATTCGTGAGTTACTGCCTGTACTAGAAGAAGTCGCCAAACAGTCCAGATCGCTGCTTATTTTGGCCGAAGATATTGAAGGTGAAGCTTTAGCTACACTCGTTGTCAACAATATGCGTGGTATTGTCCGAACTGCTGCGGTCAAAGCCCCAGGGTTTGGTGATAATCGCAAAGCAATGATGGAAGATATTGCAGTCCTAACTGGTGGTACTCTGATTTGCGAAGACCTCGGTCATGAGCTTGAAAAGACTACGTTAGAGCAATTGGGTAGCGCAAAGAAAGTCACAATAACAAAAGATACAACCACAATTGTCGGTGGTGTAACGAATGAACAGGTTATTAAAGACCGAGTTAAATCGATAGAAAATCAAATCGCATCATCTACTTCTCAATATGACAAAGAAAAGCTTCAACAGCGAATAGCGAAACTCTCAGGAGGTGTTGCAGTGATTAAAATTGGTGCTGCGACAGAAGTTGAAATGAAGGAGAAGAAAGATCGTGTCGATGATGCATTGCATGCCACGAGAGCTGCTGTGGAAGAGGGCATTGTTGCTGGGGGAGGCGTCGCTCTTGCTAAGATAGGTAAAGAGTTGGTTGACCTTACTGGAGACAACGAAGACCAAAATGTCGGTATTCGAGTAGCATTACGGGCGATGGAGGAACCACTTCGTCAAATTGCCACTAATGCGGGTGATGAAGCGTCTGTCGTCGCAAACAATGTCAAAGCAGGTGATGTGAATCATGGCTTTAACGCGGCTACAGGAGAATACGGCGATATGTTTGAAATGGGTATTCTTGATCCGACAAAAGTTACGCGCTCAGCGCTTCAATATGCGGCGTCTATAGCCGGGTTAATGATTACAACTGAAGCTATGATTTCCGAGCAAGTAAAAGATAAATAACCATTGGAGCATATTTAGTGAAAAATAAGCGGGCAGGGAAGTCCGCTTAATTATCAGGCATAGATAATATCAATTCAAAGCTTTCTTATTATTAAATGGCATTTTAAACATACTATTATAAGAAAATTTTATAAATACATTATTGAAAAGACATTTTTAAAATACTATAAATTCATTGTAAAAGTTGTCTGGATAGAAACTTTTATCTCTATTGTTTTTATTTTGTATTGCTTCTTATGGAGGATATATCATGAACTCAATCGACCTAACTCCACTATATCGAAATAGTGTAGGATTTGACCGCCTAGCATCTCTGTTAGATCATGCATTAACCAGTGAAACAACTGTTAGCGGTTACCCCCCATACAACATAGAAGTTCTCAGCGAGAATCGTTACGCCATTACTTTGGCTGTAGCGGGATTTGTGCAAGAAGAGCTTGATATTCAAGTCGAGAAAGGCGTATTAACTGTGCGCGGTAATAAGAACTCTGAATCGGAAAGCAAATATCTATATCAGGGTATCGCCAACCGTACATTTGAGCGTAAATTTAACTTAGCTGATTATGTTGAAGTTACCAATGCGGATCTCTCTCATGGTTTATTAACGATTACTTTGGTTAAAGAAATTCCTGAAGAAATGAAACCTAAATCTATTGCCATTAATCAAGGTGGTAAGGTTTTAGAGCATAAATCTGACGGTAATGATGATTGTAAAGTTAGTAAAAAATAAATAATTAGAGGGTGTTTTGTACACCCTCTATATTATTGTTTATGAATATTTCCTAATTGGGAGGGGTTTTATGAAGCTCGTACTGGTGATGCTACATTAGTATCACCACAGCAAAGTTCGCTTTTCCAACGACACCAGGAAACGTTGATGATATATGGCAGCCACTAAGGATGCCAAGTTCCTAACACCCGTCCCGAGAAAGTGCATTGCTCATCAGTAACCCACTATGCAATAGATCACCCAATGCAAATCGAGTAAACCTTGATGTTTCCAGTGGCGAGAATGATGTTTAAATTGAATTGAGTGCGAATCCATTAATTGTGAAAGAACAAATGGGGGGAGGGCTATGGTCAAACATCGTGGCAATAACAAATTGCTGAACAACGTTCTTTTCATTTGTCAAACGAGTACAAGCATTGAGAATTTCGGGATGATTTTCTCAGGTTTTGCTTAGATAAAGGGCTTGTTGTTGAGAAAGCCATGAACCTATTGGTATTGCTAGTCTCTCTGCGTGGAGGCTTATCTGAAGCCTCCGCTTTTAATCATCTTATCGTCATACCCAGTTTCAAACCTACTTTACCTCGTTAGCCTTTGCGCTATTCTTCAATATATTGACGAAGCGATATCAATTGTTTGAGCGTAGTGGTGTAAACTCTAGGCTCATTCATATAATAAACAAATAGTTGTATTTGTCTTTTCTGAGGTAATTATGAATTTATTGTCTCACCGTAGCATTGGATGGTGTGTCAGCTTCAGCCTAATGCTTAGTGTATTGTTCAGTCCGTTTTCTATCGCTGCGCAAGAAACGTCTGTCGTTAGTTCATCGAGCACTCAAACTGCGTTAAACAAAATCAACAGTGATCTCAAAGAGCTCTCTGATACTCTGGCTTCATCAAGTGGTGATGAGAAAGATGCGCTTCAACTTAAGTTATTTCAGAAAAATGAAGAGTTGCGAACGGTTCTTTCAAATGCGGTAAAACAAGGCTCTTTACCAAAGGAGCAGTTGATCGCTCAGGTCCAGATGCAACAAAGTTATTCGAAAGGTGCGACGCTGTATCTTGATGAAAAAATTAAAGCGTTAAACGTTAAAATTGATGAGGCAACTGATGAAGATCGTCTATCACTTCTTAATGATTATCAAGAGCTTCAGCATTATTTAGATAGTGCTATTCAATCACACTGGCAAGACATCAACTGGTTAGCTGATCTCGGTGTAGAAGACGCTGATGCGAAAGCGCAGTTTCGTAGTGTCGTGGCTAAGCGATTACGTCTTGTATCTGCCTCTGTTGAGTATTTTAGTCAGCAGATTGACGTAGTAGGTAAGCAACTTACAGTGAGTCCTGAATCAGAAAAGGCGTCTTTACAGCTGCATCAGCTTGTGGTTAAGCAACGGATGAAGATCGCAGTAGATAGCCTTAGAGATCTTATTCCAGTTAGCGATCAGCTTTTGATTGATACTTCAGAGTACAAACGTTTGATGTTTGAAGTAACGGGCAGTATTACTCAGGACCTGTTTGAAGGAAAAGTCATCCTCTCTATCGTGAGTCACTGGTCGACAAACGCGATTGATTGGTTGGGAAATAATGCTACTCAGTATCTTTTCCAATTGTTCATTTTCATACTTTTAATTGTGGCGACTAAGCTACTTGCGAATCTAACTCGTAGGCTTGTAAGTAAGACTGTGGCCTCTAAGAATCTCAAGCTATCCAAATTAATGCAGGACTTCTTTATCGGAATGTCTGGAAAAGTTGTTTGGGTTATTGGCATCTTGGTTGCTTTGTCTCAAGTCGGACTCAATTTAGCGCCAGTGTTAACCGGTTTCGGTATTGCAGGTGTGATTATCGGTTTTGCGCTGCAAGACACACTGTCTAACTTTGCCGCGGGTATGATGCTACTCATCTACCGACCGTTTGATGTGGGTGACTTTGTCTTTGCTGGTGGTGTAGATGGTAAGGTTAGCCACATGAGCCTAGTGAATACCACGATTAAGACGTTTGATAACCAGATCATTATTATTCCAAACAGTAAGATCTGGGGTGATGTGATCAAGAACGTAACGCATGAGCGCCTTCGTCGTGTCGATATGGTGTTTGGTATTGGTTATTCTGATGACTTGCTTAAAGCGGAGAAGATTCTCACTGATATCGTACATGAGCATCCGGCGGTACTGAAAACGCCAGAGCCAAACATTAAGGTGCACACTTTGAATACCTCATCAGTTGATTTCATTGTTCGTCCTTGGGTTCAAACAGACGATTACTGGGATGTTTACTGGGATGTCACCAAAGAGGTTAAGCTACGTTTTGATAGAGAAGGGATCTCAATTCCATTCCCACAGCAAGATGTACATTTGCATATGGTTAAAGAGAATGACCTTATGCAAGAATAAAAAAGAGCGCCAGATGGCGTAATGCCAGTCAGTTAAGCAGACTGGCATTACGCTAAATGGTGAGCTTTGACTTAAGGAAGGAAGAACAATGGTTAGGCTATTGCTGCGTTAGCAACCGCTTGGTTGAACTCTCCGCGAGCTATTTGGGCTTGCTCTGACGCTTCTTGTTTACGCTCTTGAGCTTTTGCTACTTCATCAAGAGCGATTTGCAGTTCAGTTTGTAGCTCTTGTGGTAGGTGATGATCTGAGAACTCTTCTTCTCCTGAATGCTCAAGTGCGAAGGCGCGGATACGCTTTTTCACTTTAATCACTTTGGCTAAAGCTTCGCGTTCTAGCTCTGCAGCTTCTTGAGCAGCGTCACGGCTTCTTTCAAAGCGCGCTAATGCCATACCTTCAAAAGACCATGGGTCCATTTCTGGTAGATCTTCGATGTTGATGGTTGGTTCTACGTAGTCCTCTTGATGGCGCAGGTCTAGGCTTGTTGCCCTAACCGCAGAAATCATCAACATCACAGAGATACCAAGTAGAGGTAAACCGCCGACGATAGCGGCTGTTTGTAATGTACTTAATCCGCCAAGGAACATCAGCACCGTAGGCAAGAACGATAGTGTAAATGCCCAAAACATTCGGTTCCAACGCATTGGCTCTTCGGTCACATTGTTTTGCACAACAGACGCAAGGATGTATGAAATGGAGTCAAATGTCGTCGCTGTAAAAATTACACACAATAGCGTAAATACCGCAATGACGAGCGTACTCATTGGCAGGGCATCAAGCATAGAGAAGATCGCTTTGGTTGCGCCTTCGGTATTTAGGATGCCTACCACGTCTAGCTCTCCTGATAACTGCAGAGATAGGCCGTAGTTACCTAAGATCATAAAGAATAGGAAACAGCCAAGGGAACCGAAGAAGATAGAGCCAGAGACCATTTGTTTAATTGTGCGACCACGAGAGATACGCGCAACGAATAGACCCATACTTGGCGCAAACACTAGCCACCAAGCCCAGTAGAAAATCGTCCAGTCTTGTGGGAAGTGAGTATCGTCAAATGTGCCGTAACCACCAAATGGTTCAGCCCATGTTGCCATCACAAAGAAGTTAGATAGCATGCGGCCGATTGAGTCTAGACCCGTTTCTAGCATGAAGATGGTAGGACCAACGATAAGAACAAACGCTAGCAGACCCATCGCACCCCAGAAGTTAATGTTACTTAGGATCTTGATGCCTTTTTCCATACCTGCATAGGAAGAGTAAGCAAAAATAGCCGTACACACCATTAGGATAGCGATCTGACTTAGTGTGCTTTGCTCTATACCAAATAGGAAGTAAAGACCTTCACCTATAAGAGGTGCAGCAAGGCCGAGCGTTGTCGCTGCACCACCAAGTAGACCGAAGATAAATAGAATATCAACGATTTTACCTGGTATACCTTTCGTGCGTTCTTCGCCGATAACTGGCATCAGCGCGCTCGATACTTTTAGTACAGGTTGCTTACGAACATAAAAGAAGTAGGCAATAGGAAGTGCTGGGATTAGGTAGATAGACCAAGCGATGGGTCCCCAGTGGAATAAGCCGTAAGTTGCTGCCCAACGAACTGCTTCTTCACTACCGGGCTCAAGTTGAAATGGTGGTGATTGGTAGTAGTAGGCCCACTCTATACAACCCCAGTAAAGGATACTGGCACCGATACCGCCACAAAACAGCATTGCAGCCCATGATGTGGTAGCAAATTCAGGCTTTTCGTCAGGATCACCAAGTTTGATTTGGCCCATATCGCTGAAGACGACATAAATCATAAAGAAAAAAGCACTGACGCCAAGGGCTAGATAAAGGAAACCGAGTTTATCGGTCATAAAGGTTTTTGCTACAGCTATCCAGTCTGCACCCTGCTGAGGGAATAAAATTAAGGGGAAAATAATAGTCAGCAGAAGGGCAATAGCACCAAAAAAAGTGGGCTTATCAATAAGCGAAAAGGAGTTTCTCACAAGTTAACTTTCCATAAACGAATCGTTATTTGATTATGGAGTTACCGAACTAAATGCGACAAACGAGGTTGTTTGTCGAGATGACTAATATTCTTAATAGGAGCTTAGAGGATCGCTAAAAGAATGCCACCAACGGTTGCCGCAGCGGAAAGGTATTGCCCCGCGGAATACGAACCATCATCCTCTTCTTCAATTTTGTCAGGGTGGTCCATACCTAGAGCACCATGTGCAAAGGACTCTACTTTCTCACCGACGGTTTTGCCCGATTCAGAGCTTGCTTTCCCATCTTTTTCAATTTGTTGTAGCGCGGCCAATAGCGCCTTTCCTTCTTCTGAAAGGGTCACTTTACTTTGTTCTACTTTTAGTGGAGCCAGTCCTGATTCTTGAGGTGCGGCAGTAGCTTGAGGCTTTATCTGCTGGGTAGGGGATAGCTTAGCTGGCTCCATTCCTACTGGGGTCATAATGATCTCCTTACATTATCCTCAGACACTATATCGACTGTTTGGTGAAAAACTTGTGCAAAATATGCAAAATTTGTATAAAAACAATACAAGCATAAAGTGTGCCGATTTCACAATGAGTCCGTTATATCTGATTTATCCTACAAGATGTCAGATTAAAATTGGGTCGTAAGGAGATCATTAGCAATCAAAGTGCCTATTTACACTCCAAGGCATTATTGCGGCTAGTGAGGTGCTGATAGGCCGCGATTCGATTCTCCTTTTTTACATAGCGAGTTGGAGGCGCTAACACGTTGAGCATGAAGTCTTGGCCAGTGTTTTCTTCGGTAAGATCTGAGTATGGAGTTATGACGACAACACTGAGGTTTGGGTTTCGCTTCAAAATTGATGCTTTCGTTCCCAGTCCTTGCTCAGTGTGAAATTTGCCCGCAATGTGCACCACTTGAGTTGATGGATTGGCATCTAGGTAACGAGTGATGCTTTCTGCCATGGTTTCATCCCAAGCAATCTGAGCGGCAAATTGTTTCTCTGTTTGCTCTGGCTCACCGTGGTGCATTGATGCCATAAATTTATCCTTATAGAGGCTATTCGAGGTATCTATCTCTTTGGCGAGCAAGGATCTTTGCTGACTATCCAACTTATCTAAATAGCTAACCCCTTGTCGGCCAATACAACGCACCACGGGTTTAGGTGCATTGGCGGCAATGATATCGAGTTCGTATTGCTTGGCTAGCTCGACGAGAGGGCGGTAATCACTTTCATAATTCGGCCAAGCATTACTGTTCTTGATTAGGGTTTGTTCGCCGATTTCTCCCGTTAAATAGCTATCAACAGTGGCTTGTTTATCCCGAGAGAATTGTTCCATCGAGAGCGCAACATCATTATGCTGAGCTAATTGCTCTAAAAACTCTGTTTGGAAGCGATGTATAGCAGAGTGTGTATGCCACTCACCAATGAGGATGACATCGGCATTGAGAATTTCACGAGGTAATGCTTGCAGAGAAATAGGCTGCTTGGTTGGCGAATAGAGCTGATAGTCGTAGAAATTACCTACAGTGCTAACAGTAGGGCTTGTTGAGAATACAGAGCAGGCAGACAGTGCTAATGTACTAAAAAATATGGCAAAAAGCCGTGGCATAGAAACCTCCATTAATGATCGTAGCAATAATAATGGAGGCGCTGCAATAACTCAATAAAAATGAGAATCGTTATCTGTTATCTAGTCTTACGATAAACTCGGATCATAAAATCGGCCTCGCACTCATAGAGTGTAGTTGATTTGAGCTTTTCCCTTAGTTCATCTGATGCTTTCCAAGCAAAGGGGGTCATCTGCAGAAGATCGTAGGCATCTCCATCACTGAGTTGCATCACATAGCTGAGCTTTTCTTGCTTCTCGAGTTGAAAGCCTTCGATGCATTCCGCTTCTTCACTATGCAAACGCACATCTGGGTAGATTTCATCGCGCAATTGGTAGAGATGGCGTCCGGCTGGAGTGACCGTCACTACCACACCATTGTCGGCGACAACTCGCTGTAATTCTTGCGCTTTGCACGGTGCATAAATGCGTAACACGACGTCTAGGCTGCAAGGTTCAAAGGGCAGGCGGTGACTTGATGCCACGCTGAATGCGCAGTTTAAGTATCGCTTAGCGGCATAGCGAATTGCGACCTTAGAAATATCTAAACCATACACAGCGGCATTATCAGACTGCTGGATTAATTGAGATGCAACTTCTGTGGTGTAGTATCCTTCGCCACAACCGATATCTAATAATCTATGTTTGGTATTGACGAGCAACTGACCACAAAGCTCAGCCACGTACTTTTTAAGTGGTTGGTAGTGTTCTTTTTCGAGGAATCGTCGGCGCGCCTGCATCATCTCTTTGTTATCACCTGGGTCTTTTGAACGCTTGTGTTGAACCGGCATCAAGTTGATGTAGCCTTCTTTCGCTAGGTCAAAGGCATGGTTGTTTTCGCAGCGGTAGGTGCGCTCGGTTAATGAGAGTGATTGGTGACATAGAGGGCAGGTGTAAGACATAAATAGCTCAGATTCGATATTTGAGAGCGCAGAGTCTAGCAGGAACGGCTATGCGGAAAAAGCGATTGTTTTGTCTAGCCCTAATCGAAGCTAGGGCTAGAGGTGTGTTCACTACTTACTTAGAAGATAGCGTGGTAATGAGCTGGTGGCTCTCACCTGGCTGTAGCGTTTTACCTTGTTCAATGGATGGGGCATGCAAAGTCGATTCAACGCAAAGGAAGGTCTTGTAACCATCGTCTTGCATATCTCCCATACCTTGTGCGCCTTCTGCCCATGGATTCCAAAGTACTGCAGAGTTGTGACCTTGGTTTTCAACAACTAACGAGCGGTTTAGAACGGGATCTTGAACCGTAATTTGCGCGCTAGGTTGAGTGTAAACACGATCTATCGTGTCAGTTAACTGCAGAGTTTCACCACCCTGGCAAATCTCTCCACCTTTTAGGCTATCGATGTATTCAGAGCCCATACCTGTCGTCGTCGTTTGCTCTATATCACCCACAGTTAGGTAGGTGTGCAGTGCGCCAGAGAATGTCCAAGCTTGAGTATCGGTATTGGTTACGTCTAGCGTGACTTTTAGCTCATCGCCAATCTCAACCAGTAGGTGAGCTTGGAACTGGTAAGGCCAAACAGTAAGTGTTGATTCTGACGGCAGCAAACCAAGTTCTACGATTACCCCATTTTCATTTTCACGGTGTTCAAGCAGAGTCCATTCGCTATTGCGTGCAAAGCCATGTGCAGGTGCTGCAATTCGGCCAAACCACGGCCAGCATACTGGAATACCACCACGCAGTGCTGCTTTGCCGTCAAAGATGGCTTGTTCACTCATCCAAATTAGGTCCGGTTGACCTTTAGGTTGGAAAGAGACGACGTGGCCGCCGTGCAGACAGATACCAGCAGAAGCCTTCTCATGAATAACGCGTACGATCTTTACATCGTCTTTTTCGACGATAGTTACGTTATCAGACAGTACAGTCAATGCAGGTAATTGCTCTAAATTCATTTAGTTGTCCTCAGTAAGAGAAATGACATTCCTATATTCACTCGACACAAGCGAACCAAAGAATATGATTTCGATATTCAAATATGGCAGATACTAAAAAGGCGACTCAAGAGCCGCCTTTTACAAGATTCTGCGCTAAACGCTTATCTTAAAGTAACTGATTACTTAGAGATGTGTGCGATTAGATCTAGAACTTTGTTTGAATAACCGATTTCGTTGTCGTACCAAGATACAACTTTAACGAACTTGTCGTTAAGTGCGATACCAGCTTTAGCATCGAATACAGAAGTGCAAACTTCACCGATGAAATCTTGAGAAACAACTGCATCTTCAGTGTAACCTAGAACACCAGCCATTTCGCCTTCAGAAGCTTCTTTCATTGCTGCACAGATAGCTTCGTAAGATGCACCGTTTACTAGGTTAACAGTTAGGTCAACTACAGAAACGTTAGCAGTTGGTACGCGGAAAGCCATACCAGTTAGTTTACCGTTTACTTCTGGAAGTACAACACCAACAGCTTTAGCAGCACCAGTTGAAGATGGGATGATGTTCTGAGAAGCACCACGACCACCGCGCCAGTCTTTTGCAGAAGGACCATCTACAGTTTTTTGAGTAGCTGTAGTTGCGTGAACTGTAGTCATAAGACCAGATTCGATACCGAACTTGTCGTTAAGAACTTTAGCGATAGGCGCTAGACAGTTAGTAGTACAAGAAGCGTTAGAAACGATGTCTTGACCAGCGTAAGTGTCGAAGTTTACGCCGCTAACGAACATTGGAGTAGCGTCTTTTGAAGGACCAGTTAGAACAACTTTCTTCGCGCCAGCAGTGATGTGCTTACGTGCAGTCTCGTCAGTTAGGAAAAGACCAGTTGCTTCAGCTACAACGTCAACGTCGATAGCATCCCATTTTAGATCTTCTGGGTTACGCTCAGCAGTAACACGTACAGTCTTACCGTTAACGATTAGGTTACCACCTTCAACTTCAACAGTACCGTTGAAACGGCCGTGAGTTGAATCGTACTTAAGCATGTATGCCATGTACTCTACGTCGATTAGGTCGTTAATACCTACTACTTCGATGTCGTTACGCTCTTGCGCTGCACGGAAAACAAAACGGCCGATACGGCCAAAACCGTTAATACCTACTTTGATAGTCATTATAGTTGCTCCACAACTTAATTTCTGATTAAAGATAACTGGTAGTAAAATTACAGAATCCAGTCAAAATCTGCAACTGATAATCGGACTTAACTTGTTTAAAGTCAAAAAAAAGCGTCGCTTTTTTTCACAATTAGTCGCAAATGGTTATCTTTTGAACGGATTACTGGTTTTTTCCCTAACCAGTTGACGTAAAATGGTGGACGACGCTGACAGCTGCGCTGAAAGTTTAACCATCCTGTTATGGTGTCAAAGTATGTGCTACAAAGGTTGTCATTCGCAAGTTTTTCGCGAAAAAAGTCATAACAAAAAATGAGAATACGGAGAAATAGTGTTGTGAAACAGAAGGTAGAAAAGGTCGTTAAGCCTGATGAACACTGGCGTGAAACCTTATCTGATGAAGAGTATCGAGTATGCAGAGAGCAAGGGACAGAAGCCCCATTTAAAGGCAAACTACTGCATAATAAAGCGACAGGTATCTATGCCTGTACGTGCTGTAAAGCCCCCCTATTTACATCTGATAACAAGTATGACTCAGGGTGTGGATGGCCAAGTTTTGATGCCCCTATTAGTGATGTGGCTATTCGCTATTTAGAAGATCTCAGTCACGGAATGGTTAGAACAGAGATCAGATGTGCAGCTTGTGACAGCCATTTAGGTCACGTTTTTTCTGATGGACCGAAAACAACAGGTGAAAGATTCTGTGTTAATTCAGTGTCGTTAATTTTCAACAATTCACAAAAAAGCGGTGAATAATTCACCGCTCTTTGTTTCATCCTTACAGCATTCGAACATCTATTTAAATTTTGGCACCATACTGGCGTTGAAGGTGCCACTATTTATCGCATCTTCAAATTGTTCAGCAATGTCATCTAGCTGTTGGTAAGTACTTTTATCGAATCCATAAAGCAGTTGCAGTTCTTTGGCTGACGCGATGGGTACTTCATACCTTTGTGCCACCATAGTCCAGATATAAGCTTCTTTTTTTGTACCTAGTCGATAAGTGGTACTGGCCAGCGACTTAAATACTTCAGTATTAATTGTGTTGCGGTTAGTTAGCTCTAAGGTACGCAGTAACAAAGCACGAGTTTTATTCTGATCTCGACTGGTATAGAAAGTTGCCAGTGCGTATTGCATTTCGGCTGTTTCTAATGCGGGTGAGCCTTCGAGTTGCAAAAAGTTACGTTTTGCTTGGTCACTGCCGATTTGGCTCCATAAAAAGTAATAGGCTTCGGGGGACTTGGATTTTTCGAGTGTTGCAACGATAGACTCCAAATCCTCTGAAGCGTTCACTAAAGCGTCGAATCGGCGCTGCTTTAAACCTGATTGATCAATTGGCTGTATTTGCGCTGCGAGCTCTAAACACTTTTTGTATTCAGCAAGGTGGAGGTACTCTTTTATTTTATTTTCATCAGTCGGTTTTTTGAGTACTTCGAAGCGGTGCCAAATCAAATCTGTTCTCGGTATCCGGCATTGACCATCACCTACGTTGAGTCGTTCACATTGTAGTGATGGGTTAGCGCTACATAATTGTTCAGTATTCTTGTTACTTTCAAAACAGCCAACAAGGCCAAAACTTACACTCATCAGTGTGAGTACTTTTAGTGATTTCATAGTGTCGTTGCTTGTGATCCATTACACTTAATTATTGCTGTTATCTTGACTCAGTCTGCTAGCCAGTTAATGTTCGTCTATCTTTTTTGACGAATTAGGATTTTCCATGGACGCAGAGCAGTTAATCAATGCCATCACACCAGAGGCTTATGAGCGTCTACTATTTGCCGTAGAAACCGGAAAGTGGCCTGAGGGTACTCTACTTTCACAAGAGCAGCGAGATTCTTGTATGCAAGCTGTGATGTTGTATCAATCTAAGCATAATTCAGAAGCGCAACATATGACAGTTGCCCAGGGTGGGGAAATTAGCTTCAAGTCTAAAGCTGAGCTGAAAAAGCAGTTTCAGCAGGGCCAAGATGACATTGTGCGAGTCAACCCAAATAAAGAATAATAAACAAGGCAGATTTAACCTGCCTTTTTCATTACTAGCCGCAGCACTTTTTGAATTTCTTACCGCTGCCGCAAATACAAGGGTCGTTGCGTCCAACTTTGAGGCTTTGTACCGATTGGTTTAACCTAGGGTCTTCTACTTCTTGGTTCGGAAATGTTCCGTCGATGTAGTACCACAGGTCATTTTCGCGCACAAAGCGAGAGCACTCTTCCAAGCAATACTCATTGCCGTCTTCTTGAAAGAAAGCTTTAAAGGTCACAAAGCCCTCATTCTCATTGTCGCCATTAGCTGCGCTGATTACTTCTAATCGGCGCCAGTCACTCTCAATGGATTCTGCAATCCCTTCACGTTGCTCTTGGGCATGGCAGCTTGGGTGATAGGTGTTAATCACATAATCGACTAAACCTTGCACGTGCGCACTGTAGCGAGAACGCATCAACTTTTCTGGAGTCGTCGCAAGCGCATGATTATTATGTATCGGTTCACAGCATTGGCTGTAATCCAAGGTGTTTCCACATGGACAAGAGATCATAACCGCTCCATTAATTTGTTTTCACAGAAAGTAAGTCAGCTGTCCATTTGACTGATGCATCGTAACATTCGCTTAAGGTGCTTTGAACTAAGCCAATAGCCTGGCAGTGCTGCTGAACTTTATCCCATTCTGCTTTTTCGTATGCTTTGGTTAGCACTAGAATATCACCAAGTACGCCTTCGCTCTGCGTGATAGCGAGTTTGATCGATTCATCAACCGAAATCTCATCGAGGATCTGCTCTAACGGTCTGTCTAACAAGCTATCGAGTAACGAGAACATACCAGTTAAAAATGCCTGTCCTGATTCCAGTTTCTCATTCAAACGCGAGCCGATAAGCTCACAATATCTTGCGCGCTGAATGGATAATCCATAAAGGTAATCGGGTTTACTGTCTTGTGTCGAAGCCAGAGCGACTAACGAGATAAATTTGCGAAGTTTGTCTTCACCTAAATATACCAAGGCCTGCTTGAACGATTGAATGCGCGTTTTGACAATTGAAGAGGAGTTGACGAAGGCCAGCAGTTTATAGGACATGGTCACATCTTTACTGATCAATGATTCTATTGTGCTGTAGTTGATATTTTCTTTAGAAATCTCGGTTAAAAGCTGCACTACCGTCATAAAGGATGGCTCTAGTGATTTTCTAGAGATCATTTCCGGCTTGCTAAAAAAGTAACCCTGGAAGTAATCAAAACCTGCTGTTTTGGCTTGTTCAAACTCTTCGTAGGTTTCAACCTTTTCAGCTAAGAACTGAATTTTTGAACCGCTAAGGCGCAGCATAAATATACGTGCTTTTTCAATCGGCACTTGACGGATATCAAACTTAATGATTGATACATAAGGTAAGAAAGCTCGCCATTGTTTACTTGGAATGAAGTCATCTAAGGCAATTTTGTAGCCTAATTGCGACATTTCCTTTACAACCGCAAGTAGTTCTTCTGTAGGAGGGCAGTCCTCTAAAATTTCAACGACAAGATTGTCCGATGGGAAAAGCGTTGGGACTTTGTTAATTAAGCTTTGGTAAGGAAAGTTTACAAAGCCAAGTTTGTCCCCAAGTGTCTCATAATGCGTTGAGAGGAAATGATCAGACAATAAACGGCTAGTTGCGTGTTCAGGGTCGATTTCAGGAAACGTATTTTGTGGCCCATCTCTAAACAGCAGCTCATAGCCAAGCGTCTGTTTATCTTTGTCTAGAATAGGTTGCCTAGCAATATAAGAGTATTTCAAGGTATATACCGCGCTCCGAGTAATATTATTCGAATATCAGCTAACCTAATGTCAGCTATAACAGGCTAAAGACGAAGTTTTATTGACCAAATGGTCGTTGTTGTAATTCGAAAGAATCTTTATCGTACACCAGCACTGACCCCTGTGTATACCAGTCGCCTAACACTATTCTAGTACAGTTATTTCCATCTTTATCAAATCGATGAATGTTTGGTCTATGGGTGTGGCCGTGAATCATCAAATCGACATTATGCTCGCTCATGACACGTTCTACTTCGTCCTGAGTGACATCCATAATCTCAAGTGATTTTGTCTGCTTGTCTGTCTTTATATCAGATTGAACTTTGCTGACGATCTTCTTTTTGATGAACATTGGAATACGGTTAAATACCCACTGTAGCCATGGTTGGTGCACCTTAGCTCGGTATTCCAAGTACTTTACGTCTTCAGTACAAAGTGTGTCGCCATGCAAAATGATCGCTTTCTGCCCGTATAAATCGATGACAGTTTCATCTCCTAGAAGGGTAACACCTGTCTGCTTAGCGAAGCGTTTACCAACCAGAAAGTCCCGATTACCTTGAGTAAAATAGCAAGGGATACCAAGGGCGGTCAGCGCATTAAATTCTTTTTTGATGAGAGTGGCAAAGTCAGAACGATCATCATCACCGACCCAAAACTCAAAAAGGTCGCCTAATACATAAAGCGCATCAGCATGAATGGCTTCTTCTCGCATGAAACGGACAAAGCACTGATTGATCTCTGGTGTAGCGGGGGAGAGATGTAGATCAGAGATAAATAGTGTGGTCATAGTTATTTAACAAGAGAGCGCATCATAATGCGCTCTCTACATCCAAGATTATTCTTCGATTGTTGTACCTGTGATTAGTACGTCTTCTAGTGGTACATCTTGGTGCATGCCGTAAGAACCAGTGCTCACACCTTTGATCTTCTCAACAATGTCCATACCTTCGATTACTTCACCAAACACACAGTAACCCCAACCATCTAGGCTTTCGCTACGGAAGTCTAGGAATGTGTTGTTGTTTACGTTGATAAAGAACTGAGAGCTTGCTGAATGAGGCTCCATAGTACGAGCCATAGCAAGAGTACCGATTTTGTTGCTCAGACCGTTGTTTGCTTCGTTTTTGATAGGTGCGCGAGTTGGCTTTTCACGAAGGCCTGACTCCATACCACCACCTTGAATCATGAAACCATCGATAACACGGTGGAATAGTGTGTTGTCGTAGAAACCATCACGGCAGTACTGTAGGAAGTTTGCACTTGTTTCTGGTGCTTTTTCATCATTTAGTTGAATTTTGATGTCACCAAAATTTGTGTGAAGGGTGATCATGATTTTGTCCTTTACATAGGTTTTTGACTTGAGCTCAAGATTCTATCGTAACTTTTCGGACATTAATACGTGAAAAGTTAGGGTTGAGACCTGAGTAGAGGTGCTATTGATGCCTTTTTGCGCATTTGAGGGATTACGAAACTGGGCGTGAGTTGGTATACTGATGCACTATTTTATTTCACCCAATTATTAGATAGAGATCATGTTAAAGATATATAACACACTCACAAGACAGAAAGAGGAATTCAAACCAATCACTGCCGGAAAGATCGGTATGTATGTCTGTGGGGTAACCATCTATGATCTCTGTCATATTGGTCACGGCCGTACCTTCGTCTCTTTTGACGTGGTTTCTCGTTACCTGCGTTACCTAGGCTATGACCTAACGTTTGTTCGCAACATTACAGACATCGATGACAAGATCATCAAACGTGCGAACGAAAACGGTGAATCGTGCGACTCTCTAACAGAGCGCTTAATTGGCGAAATGCATGCAGACTTTGATGCGCTAAACATGAAGCGTCCTGATGTAGAGCCTCGTGCGACTGAATACATCAAAGAGATCATTGAGCTTGTTGAAACGCTGATCGAGCGCGGTTTTGCCTACGTTGCGGACAACGGTGACGTGATGTTTGAAATTGCAAAATATGATGAGTACGGCAAGCTTTCTGGTCAAGACCTAGAACAACTTCAAGCAGGCGCGCGTGTCGAGATTGAAAGTGCAAAACGCAGCTCACTAGATTTCGTTCTATGGAAAATGTCTAAGCCAGGTGAGCCTACTTGGGAATCGCCTTGGGGTCCTGGCCGTCCGGGTTGGCACATTGAGTGTTCTGCAATGAACTCATCAATTCTAGGTAACCACTTCGATATTCACGGTGGTGGTTCAGATCTTCAGTTCCCGCATCACGAGAACGAAATCGCACAATCATGCTGCGCACATGGCACTCAGTACGTAAATACTTGGATGCACAGCGGCATGGTAATGGTTGACCGTGAGAAGATGTCTAAATCTCTAGGTAACTTCTTCACCATCCGTGATGTTTTAGGTCATTACGATGCTGAAACCGTGCGCTACTTCCTGATGTCTGGTCACTACCGTAGTCAGTTAAACTACAGTGAAGATAACTTAAACCAAGCTCGTTCTGCTCTTGAGCGTCTATACACGTCGCTACGCGGTTTAGATTTAACGGTGGCAGTTGCTGGTGGTGAAGAGTACATAGCGCGCTTTAATGACGCGATGAACGATGACTTCAATACCCCTGAAGCTTACTCAGTGCTATTTGATATGGCTCGTGAAATCAACCGTCTAAAAGCGGAAGACGTTGCAGCAGCAAGCAGCCTAGGTGTAACAATGCGTCAGCTAGCGGATGTGATTGGTATTTTGCACCAAGATCCTGAAGCGTTCCTAAAAGGTGATGCAGGCAACGACGACGAAGTGGCTGAAATCGAAGCACTTATCAAGTTGCGTAACGATAGCCGCGCTTCGAAGGATTGGGCAAATGCAGACATGGCGCGCGACAAACTAACCGAAATGGGCATCGTACTAGAAGATGGCCCAGAAGGTACAACGTGGCGTCGTAAGTAAGCGTTAAGCTAAGAATCTTTAAGGGCTGTTTATTCAGCCCTTTTCTTTAAAATTTTATAAATCTTTATACAGGTATTAATCAGTGGCTCAGATGTACTTCTATTACTCGGCGATGAATGCGGGTAAATCAACCACTCTTCTTCAATCTTCATTTAACTATCAAGAACGTGGCATGACGCCAGTGATTTTTACTGCAGCGCTAGATGATCGCTACGGTGTGGGTAAAGTGAGTTCTCGTATTGGCTTACAATCTGACGCGCAGCTTTTCAATAGCGAAACCGATCTATACAAAGAAATCACTGCTCTAAATGAAGTAGAGAAACGTCATTGTATCTTGATTGATGAGTGCCAGTTCTTATCAAAACAGCAGGTTTACCAATTAACAGAAGTGGTAGATAAACTGCATATCCCAGTACTTTGCTATGGTTTGCGCACGGATTTTCTAGGTGAGCTTTTTGAAGGCAGTAAATACTTACTTTCTTGGGCTGATAAATTGGTTGAGTTAAAAACAATTTGTCACTGCGGTCGTAAAGCGAATATGGTGATTCGTACTGATGAGCACGGCGTCGCGATTGCTGAAGGTGACCAAGTTGCTATTGGTGGCAACGACCGTTACGTGTCAGTATGCCGTCAGCACTACAAGGAAGCGTTGGGTAAGTAAGTTAAGACTTCTTGGAACTCATGGGCAGGTGGTGTTTTACAAGCCGCTTAATTGAGTTGAGTGGTTAATGGTTGATTCGTCATGAATCCGCATGCATGTTACGCACCACCAACCCATGAATTCACTAATGTGTCTGAATGTAGGTAGTGTGAAGGCATTATTAGATATAGCCAAGCAGCATGCCTATATCACCAATGCTGCAGCGAATGCGGGCTTAAAGAAGCGGCTAGCGTTAGCTATATCTAATGATGACTATGTTTGATAGCGCTGACAAAACAAAAAAGCGAAGCACTAGGCTTCGCTTTTTTGTTGTATTCGACTAATTCGGATTGCGCTAGGCAGTCACAGATTAACGAGCACGGAAGACGATGCGACCTTTAGATAGATCGTATGGAGTCATCTCTACAGTTACTTTGTCACCAGTAAGAATACGGATGTAGTTCTTACGCATTTTACCAGAGATGTGAGCAGTAACTACGTGACCGTTTTCTAGCTCAACACGGAACATTGTGTTTGGAAGAGTATCAAGGACAGTGCCTTGCATCTCAATTACGTCTTCTTTAGCCATTTAATCCTCTTTTAAAAATGGACAATCTTTACCGGGGGAATAATGCCGATAAAAATGAATTAAGTAAAGTTGGGGCGTATTCTACCCTTGCCAACGCTGATTTACTAGCCTTTGATGACGTTGAAAGCGGACTTTGTAGTTCATCGCTGGGCATTCATCGATTTGATAGCCTAAATAGAGCCACTGTTTACCTTGTTGCTGACAATATTCCAATTGGAACAAAACCCCCAAAGTACCAAGTGATAACTCATAGTCTGGGTCAAAAAAGGTATAAAAAGCACTGGCACTATTAGACAAAATATCAGTGACCGCGATGGCGACCAATTTATCTTGGTCGTAGATGTGCAGGTATTGAGTATTGAGCCATGCGCAAGTAGAAAAAGAGGCAAATTCATCTTTCTTAGGTGGATACATGGAGCCACTTTGGTGACGCGCTTCAATATAACGCGCATAAAGCTTGAACCAATTTTCATCCATCTCTGATTTAAGCTGCCAAGTATAGTCTTTTGCCTTGCTATACAGACGTTTTTGGCTTTTTGACTGTGTGAAATCGGGAACAGACACACGTAATGCCTGGCAGGACTGGCACTGGTCACAATGAGGTTTATAGATAGTGTCTCCACTACGACGAAACCCATTGGCAAGCAGCACCTCATAGCTTGACCCACAATGCATCCCAGGGTCGAGCGCTACAGCAACTCTCTCCTGTCTGTCGGTTAAATAACTGCAAGGGTGACAATCAGTTAAGCCGATACGAATTTGTTGTAGATCAGGACTCATTCTGCTCCTCTGTGGTTTGGATTAACCATTGTTTGGTAAAACAGCTAGGTTGTAATGGCTGACTCTTAAAGGATAGCAGTCTTTGTATGAAATCTTCACGTTCAAGCTCCTTTGCACCCAAAGAGGCTAGGTGAGGGTTCATTACTTGGCAATCAATAAGCTGCCCGCCATGTTTTTGAAAATGTTCGCAAAAGTACCACAAGGCAATCTTTGATGCGTTGGTTTCGAGACTAAACATCGATTCACCGCAAAAGAGTTGACCGATTGAAATGCCGTATAAACCACCAATAAGAGTCTTGTCGCTCCAAACTTCAACAGAATGGCAATGACCTTGTTTTGCTAGGGCTTTATACGAAACACGCATTTCTTCATTGAGCCAGGTCTCTTCTGCAGCTCGGGTCGAAGCGCAGTAGTCAATAACAGTATCAGTCGCTTGATTGATGCTCACTCGATATTGCTGCTTTCTCTGAAACTTTTTGAGACTTCTTGACGGTTTAAATGTCTTAGGATTAAAGGTTGCTCTCGGAGAAGGGCTCCACCATAAAATCGGTTCGCCAGGTCCGTACCAAGGGAATATGCCGTTTTGGTAAGCAAACAGCAGTCGCTCTGGACTTAAGTCCCCACCGACCGCTAATAAGCCGTTTGGATCGACAAGTGCATCGAACGGGGAAGGGAACCAAATTTCGTCGGAGTCGAGTTCAGTGAGATACAATGCCATTAAAGTGTAGGAGACAAGAAATGAAGAAATTATTGTGGATCATATTGGTTTTTCCTCTTATTGCCAATGCAGCGTACCAAAGAAATACCGCAAGGCCGGTTAATCAGGTGTTGTTTGGCAGTGTTGATACGGTACGTTACATAACTCAACAAGATATTGTGAAATCACAAGGCAGTGGTTGGGAAACCCTACTGGGCGCTGTCGTAGGCGGTGTCATCGGCAATCAATTTGGTGGTGGAACGGGTAAAGAGGTCGCAACAGCGGTCGGTGCGGTTGCGGGAGCTGGTGTTGCGAGAAATCATGCCAACCAAGAGTATCGTATTGAATATAAACTGGTTGAGATCTTGATTAAGACTGAGGATGGCAAGCTGATTGATGTGATACAAGATGTCGATTCAAACATGCTGTTCGAACGTGGCGATAAGGTTCGTATTCTCTATTTTGATGATGGAGTGCGGGTTGATAAAGAGTATTAATGCGCTTCAGAGCTGACCACATAATTATTCAGTTTTTATCATGCTTTTGCTCTGGTTTTAACGAAGCTTTTTAGATAGTCTGCAAGTACGAAGAATTTTCATCGTCTCGTTTAGGAAGACGAGGTGAGCAAGGAATAACGATTTTAATGGAAAGCCTTACGTTACAACCGATCAATAAAGTCAATGGTGAGGTTAACTTACCAGGTTCAAAAAGCGTCTCAAACCGAGCGCTGCTGCTTGCGGCATTAGCAAGTGGTACAACACGTTTAACTAACCTTTTAGACAGTGATGATATTCGTCACATGTTAAACGCTCTCACTAAGCTGGGCGTCAATTACTCTTTGTCTGAAGATAAAACTGTCTGTGAAGTCGAAGGCTTAGGTAAGCCATTTGATGCCCCAGAAGCTCTTGAGCTCTTTTTAGGTAACGCAGGAACAGCAATGCGTCCACTTGCTGCTGCATTGTGTCTCGGTCAAGGTGAGTATGTACTTACGGGTGAGCCACGCATGAAAGAGCGACCAATTGGTCATTTAGTTGACGCACTTCGTCAAGCTGGCGCAAATGTAGAGTATTTAGAAAACGACAACTATCCACCACTTAAAATCCACGGAACAGGCCTGAAAGGCGGTACTGTTGAAATTGATGGTTCAATCTCTAGTCAATTTTTAACGGCCTTTTTGATGTCAGCACCGTTGGCGCAAGATGACGTCACAATTAAAATTATCGGTGAGCTGGTTTCTAAACCTTACATTGATATTACATTGCACATCATGGCTCAATTTGGTGTTGAAGTAGAAAATAATGATTATCAAGAGTTTGTGATCCGTAAAGGCCAGTCGTATGTGGCGCCAGGTGATTTCTTGGTAGAAGGTGATGCGTCATCAGCTTCATACTTCTTGGCTGCTGCTGCGATTAAAGGCGGCGAAATCAAAGTTACCGGTATTGGTAAAAACAGTATTCAAGGCGATATTCAGTTTGCAGATGCTCTAGAGAAAATGGGTGCAGAGATTGAATGGGGCGATGACTATGTGATCTCCCGTGTTGGTGAGCTTAAAGCGGTTGATTTAGATTTTAACCATATTCCTGATGCGGCGATGACGATTGCAACCACTGCACTTTTTGCTGAAGGTACAACGACAATTCGCAATGTATACAACTGGCGAGTGAAAGAGACTGATCGACTGGCAGCTATGGCTATTGAGCTTCGTAAAGTGGGTGCACAAGTGGAAGAAGGTGAAGACTATATTGTAGTTACCCCGCCAACGAAGCTAATCCATGCTGCGATTGATACTTACGATGACCACCGTATGGCGATGTGCTTCTCTCTGGTTGCACTAAGTGATACACCAGTCACGATTAATGATCCAAAATGTACCTCAAAGACATTCCCTGATTACTTCGATAAATTGAAAGGATTGAGCTCGTAACAGACTGGGAGAGTTAACAGTCCAATATATCGTCGCTCAAAACTCAAAAGGGTTGGCCTACTGTGCCAACCTTTTATCTTTTCGTCTTAGTTAACTTTCTAATGTAAACTCTTTTGATAAGTGGTGCGCAAGATATTTAAACATATTGAATACCGCGGTCGTCTTAGGCGTTGGTAGGCCATTGTCATCGAGGAAGTAGTTGCCTTTAAAGACTAAAACGCCTTCTTTCTCTTCGACGCTGTCTGTGCGCATACCTTCTATGTAGTCGTCATGGTCTTGGATAATATGGTTAGCAATCATTAACAGTTCTGATTGTGAAATGACTTTTTTTTCGCTCATGGAAAATACCTTTGTAGACTGGCTTCTATTGTAATAAGTGATGACAAAATTGTAGGGATATCAAAACAAATTTCAAATGCGATAGATCAAGTCAATCGGTACTGGTAAACCGCAAACAGTAAAGTTGTTTTGTGACTGGTGGCAAAAAATACCGTCTTCGGTTGGCATCAATAATCTTATGACGTTTAGTATGTGACGCTTTCCAGACCTCTCGATTTTGTTCAAGTAAACCATTAGCGTGAGAAAGGCGATAACTATTTGCTGACATCGTTGATTTGTCGAGCAGTCACGATAGAAATTAAAAAAAGATATTGATCTTCTTGTAATCTCGCTCAATAGTAAAAAAAGAAGCAAAGTATTAAGTATGTTGTGCGATAATTCGCATTCAATAAAGGACACTTGAGTCAATTATGGGTAAGTCACTGGTTATTGTGGAGTCGCCGGCCAAAGCGAAGACCATCAATAAGTATTTAGGTAAGGACTTTATTGTTAAGTCCAGTGTAGGTCACGTGCGTGATCTGCCGACTGCTGGCCAAAGCACTGGTCAGAAGGCAGCCGCGGTTTCGACCAAGGGCTTAAGCGCTGAAGAAAAAGCACGAATTAAAAAAGAAAAAGATCGTAAATCGCTGATCAAGAAAATGGGTATCGACCCATATCATGGTTGGGAAGCGAATTACCAAGTATTGCCAGGTAAGGAAAAAGTTGTTGCAGAACTGCAAAAGCTAGCCAAAGACGCGGATAGCGTTTACCTCGCAACCGATTTGGATCGCGAGGGAGAGGCTATCGCTTGGCACCTTCGTGAGATCATCGGCGGCGATGAAGAGCGATACAAACGCGTTGTATTCAACGAAATTACCAAAAATGCTATCCAGCAGGCGTTCGAGAAACCGGGCGAATTGAATATGGATGGTGTTAACGCACAGCAAGCCCGTCGTTTTATGGACCGTGTGGTAGGCTTTATGGTGTCTCCTCTTCTGTGGAAGAAAGTGGCACGTGGTCTATCTGCTGGTCGCGTTCAGTCGGTAGCGGTGAAGCTACTGGTTGAGCGTGAGCGTGAAATCAAAGCTTTTGTCCCTGAAGAGTTCTGGGATATCCACGCCGACACTAAAACACAAGACAAAACGGACTTCCGTTTGCAAGTGTCACAAAAAGAAGGCGTGGTATTTAAGCCTGTTAACGAAGCTGAGACTAAGTCGGCGATTGCAGTACTTGAAAATGCTCGCTACGAAGTTTGTAAGCGTGAAGACCGACCAACGTCGAGCAAACCTTCTGCTCCGTTTATTACGTCTACGCTACAGCAAGCGGCAAGTACTCGCTTAGGTTACGGCGTTAAGAAAACCATGATGCTTGCTCAACGTTTGTATGAAGCGGGCTACATTACCTATATGCGTACTGACTCAACCAACTTGAGCTCTGAAGCGGTAGAGACAGTTCGCGGTTTCATTGGCGAACAGTATGGTGATGCTTACCTTCCTGCTAAGCCAAATGTCTACGGTAGCAAAGAAGGTGCACAAGAAGCGCACGAAGCGATTCGTCCTTCAGATGTGGCAGTTAAAGCCGATGACCTAAAAGGTATGGAAGCGGACGCGCATAAACTGTACTCGCTGATTTGGAATCAATTTGTCGCATGTCAGATGACGCCAGCCAAATACGATTCAACCACGGTCAGTGTTAAAGCTGCTGAGTACACGCTGAAAGCCAAAGGCCGTATTCTGAAGTTTGATGGTTGGACACGTGTTCAGCGTCCTCTAGGTAAAAACGAAGATCAAATTCTGCCAGCTGTTCAAGTGGGTGACACGATTGACCTAGTTAATCTTGATCCTAAGCAGCACTTCACTAAGCCGCCTGCACGTTTTACTGAAGCTGCGTTAGTTAAAGAGCTTGAAAAGCGTGGTATTGGTCGTCCTTCGACTTATGCTTCAATCATCTCAACGATTCAAGATCGTGGGTATGTGAAAGTAGATCAGCGTCGTTTCTACGCTGAGAAAATGGGTGAAATCGTTACTGACCGTCTAGATGGCAGTTTTGATGACCTCATGAACTACGAGTTCACTTCTCGTATGGAAGAAAAGCTTGACCAAATTGCCGAAGGTGAAGCGAACTGGAAAGGTGTGCTTGACGACTTCTTCTCGGACTTCACCGGTGACTTAGTGAAAGCTGAGCTGGATGAAGACGAAGGCGGCATGAAGCCTAACCATATTGTTTACACAGACATCGAATGTCCGACGTGTTCGCGCCCTATGGGTATTCGAACAGCTTCGACAGGTGTTTTCCTTGGTTGTTCTGGTTACGCGTTACCACCAAAAGAGCGTTGTAAAACAACAATCAACCTTGGTGATGAAGATGGTATCATCAATGTTCTAGAAGAAGACGTAGAAACTGCGGCTCTTCGTGCGAAGAAACGTTGCCCGATCTGTGAAACGGCAATGGACGCTTACCTAATCGATGAAAAGCGTAAAATGCATGTTTGTGGTAATAACCCGAACTGTGATGGCTACATTGTCGAGCACGGTGAATTTAAGGTTAAAGGCTACGATGGCCCAGTTGTCGAGTGTGACAAGTGTGGCAGCGATATGGAGCTTAAGAACGGCCGCTTTGGTAAGTACATGGACTGTACCAGCCAAGAGTGTAAGAACACGCGTAAGATCCTTAAAAATGGCGAAGTAGCGCCACCAAAAGAAGATCCTGTGCACTTACCTGAATTACCATGTGAAAACTCAGACGCATATTTTGTTTTGCGTGATGGTGCATCAGGCTTGTTCCTGGCGGCAAGTACTTTCCCTAAATCGCGTGAAACTCGTGCGCCTCTAGTCGAAGAATTGGTTCGATTTAAGGACCGTATTTCATCGAAATTCCATTACCTGGCTGATGCGCCAGTTAAAGACCCAGATGGTTTACCTATGGTTGTTCGCTTTAGCCGTAAATCAAAAGAGAATTACGTGCGCTCAGAAGTAGATGGTAAACCTTCAGGTTACACAGCCTTGTATGTAGAAGGTAAATGGGAAATTACCGATAAGCGTAAGAAGCCTGCGAAAGCGAAGAAATAGAGCAGCAAATCGGAATCAAAAAGCAGCCAATATGGCTGCTTTTTTTATGTGCCGAATGATCATCGGTTTTCATACAAATGAGATCTAGTCTCAGTAATCGTATTTTAATCACCGCTAATTTAAAGATAATTAATATCAGTTTTGACAATGTGTTGTCTGGATTCTATTGATCTAAATGAACTATGGAAGGGCATCATGACGCAGAGACTGAAGTTACTGTTGTTGATAGTGATGAGCAGTGTGACATTCGTCGCTGCGGCATACACTGTTTCTAAGCAAGTCATCGATGAAATCGTTGCGGACTTGCTGTGGAAATATGCGCAGGTGTCTGCTCGCTATGATGCAGAAACCCTTCTAAGGCCTATCATTAAAGAAGTTGAATTAGTCAATCAGCTTTCTAGTCACCCCAATATTACTTCATGGGGCTTTCATAGTGATGATGATGTGTATCGTGCTGTGGCAGAAGATACATTGGAACACTACCGCTGGCAGCTTAAATCGAAAAACTTTTTTATCGCCCTTGATCAAAATCTTGCCTATCACTTCAATGACGTAAAAACCGTTCGCAGTGAGACTTTCTTTCGCCATTACCTTGATCCCGCAGCGGTGTACGATACTTGGTATTTTGAACAAAAGGAGAGCCTCACCGACTTATCTGTCAATATAGCCACCGATGCTCATCTAAGTTTGACCCGCGTTTGGATAAATCAAAGCATCATTAAAGATGGCCAGTTCTTAGGTATTCTCGGAACAGGCATTGAGGTCTCTGCACTTTTTCAGCAATTGACCAACCACCACTCCTCAGCGTTACGAACCATTTTTGTTGATTCAAGGCGTCGCATTCAGCTTTCTTTTGACGGGGAAGAGGTCGGGTACCCGTTGAGGGACTCGACGAATTTGAAGCCTCGTTTGAGTGACGTCATCATCGATAAGCAAGAATACCAAGCGCTCGAAACCTTGATGAAAAGACAAAAAATGGGTCAAGAGTCTGAAGTGCTGATGGTTCAACAGGGATTGGGCAGAGCGGTTGTCGCCATTCACTATATTGAGGAGCTTGGTTGGTACGAGCTCACCTTTGTCAGCATCGATGAAATGGTCCCAAACTGGTTATCTACCTATCTCTATTTCCCTTTGGTGTTACTGACAGGGTTATTCGCTTTAATCACTTACGTCTATTTGGTTAAGCATTGGATTGTCCCCACAGAGTACCGCGAGCAGCGACTTGCTTTTCTCGCCAGAGTGCAGCCCTCTAGGCAAGATTATCAATCGAATCCTTTCGATAAATACCTAGATAAACTCGAAGAAGAGTTGCGCCGAAATCGACATGGTGTAGATAGCATGGTGGCTTCACGCACCAAAGCGTTGGACAAACTTACCGTGTTTGATGTCGTGACCCAGTTATACAATAAGCGGGGGTTAGAGCGAGAGCTAAGACTTGAACTGTCTCGAGCTAACCGTGAGCACTATCAATTTGGACTAATTTGGATAGATGCAGGGATTTCAAAAGCGATTAAAGATGACAGTACGAGTGAGGCTTACAGTCAGTCACTTCAGATGGTCGCAGATGCCCTGCAGCAGGCGATCCGTGAGTATGATATTGCTGCGCGTTGGGCTGATGACGAATTTTTGTTACTAATTAGAAGCGGCCAATACGAAACGCTGCAACAAGTGGCGAGCCGCATTCAAGAGTATGTCGATGAGCACCCAATGATTCCGGGTACGGATACTCGTTATGTGGGTGACTTAGCGATAGGGGGGACACTGATTAATCCTGATATGTCTATGCAGCAAGCACTCGCTTTAACCGACAGTTCTTTGTATATCGCCAAGTCTCAGCAAGAAGGGGCCATTTATATCCACGCTCACACCTTAGAAAAGAAATCTGCCTAATTGACACGCCCTTTTATAACAGCTATCGGCGCTCACATTAATGTGTGGGAGATGTTAAGCCTATGTTTCTTTCAACTGGGATAGTGTGAGCTGTCTCAGGACGATAAAAAGTAATAAGTGTGAGCTTGAGTGTACAGCATATTTTAAATTGTAATCTTCTTGAAATACGATAAGTTATAATAAACTGTTTGCACAAAGGGCTGAGTTGGCTTACCTCACTCAGTAGAGTTTGTGATGTCGCTATCGCTGCGTATTACGCCTGCATGGAGCGG
This sequence comes from Vibrio sp. 2433-A1, assembly GCF_056726085.1. Lineage (NCBI taxonomy): Bacteria > Pseudomonadati > Pseudomonadota > Gammaproteobacteria > Vibrionales > Vibrionaceae > Vibrio > Vibrio sp. 2433-A1. The sequence goes on along the minus strand of NZ_JBRESC010000005.1, from coordinate 195,281 downwards.
TGCGAATACTAGGAATTTTGATGGATCTCCCAATACCTGATCCGTCACATATAAAAAATAAAATGGAGAGAAATACATGGCTGGAGTTTTGGGAATGATCCTTGCTGGTGGAGAAGGCTCACGCCTACGTCCACTAACGGAATCTCGCAGTAAACCCTCGGTACCTTTTGGTGGCAGCTACCGCTTGATTGACTTTGCTTTGAATAACTTCGTTAATGCGGATTTAATGCGTATTTACGTATTGACGCAATTTAAGTCTCAATCGCTGTTTCATCACATGAAAAAAGGCTGGAACATCAGCGGAATCACAGACCGATTCATCGACCCAATCCCGGCCCAAATGCGTACAGGCAAACGCTGGTATGAAGGTACCGCAGACGCGATTTATCAAAACCTACGCTTTATGGAGTTATCAGAGCCTGATCAAGTTTGTATTTTTGGTTCTGACCACATCTACAAAATGGACATTAAGCAGATGTTGGACTTCCATAGCGAAAAAGAAGCATCACTGACGGTTTCAGCGCTACGTATGCCTTTGTCTGAAGCATCGCAGTTTGGCGTTATTGAAGTAGACGAAGACGGCAGAATGGTCGGTTTTGAAGAAAAGCCGGTTAACCCTAAATCCATTCCAGGTGATCCAGAGCATGCACTTGTTTCAATGGGTAACTATGTATTTGAAGCGCAGGCTCTGTTTGCTGAGCTCATCGAAGACGCTGACAATCCGGACTCTTCACACGATTTTGGCAAAGACATCATTCCTAAAATGTTCCCGCGTGGTGATGTTTTTGTGTATGACTTCAGTACCAACCGTATTACCGGCGAAAAAGAAGAAGTGTACTGGCGCGATGTAGGTACTATTGACGCATATTGGCAAGCGCATATGGATTTGCTTAAAAAAGATGCGCCATTCTCTCTCTACAACCGTAAATGGCCACTGCATACGTATTATCCGCCACTACCACCGGCCACGTTCACCGACTCTGACAACGGACGCGTCCAAATCATTGATAGTTTCGTGTGTAGCGGCAGCTATGTTCGAGGTTCGCGTATTGAAAAATCAGTATTAGGTTTCCGCAGTAATATCGCATCAGCATGTGACATCAGCGAAAGTATTCTGCTAGGCGATGTGAAGGTTGGTGAAGGCTGTGTATTACGCCGTGTAATCGTAGATAAAAATGCCGATATTGCCCCAGGTACACAGATTGGTGTTAACCTAACGGAAGACAAAAAGCATTACCACGTTTCGGACGATGGTATCGTAGTTATTCCTAAAGGAGCTAGAATTGGCTACTAAGAATTTATCTATTCTCTTTGTAGCATCGGAAGTTGAAGGCTTGATCAAAAGTGGTGGCTTGGCTGATGTAGCCAAGGCACTTCCTGAAGCGCTTCGCACTCTTCAACAAGATGTTCGTATTACCTTACCTGCTTACCAAAAGATGGCGGGTTTAGATGAAGCAGTTACGTTATTAGAAACAAATTTAGAGTACTGGCCTCATACGGAGTATACGGTTAAGCAGCTTGAGGTCGCAGGCGTACCCGTTTACGCGATTGATTGTCCGCAATATTACGATCGACCAGAGATGTACGCGGAGAACAACCAAGCGTATGCCGACAATGGCGAACGTTTTGCTTTTTTTAGCGCTGCTTGTCTCGATATGTTACCAAAATTAGGTTTTCAGCCTGAGATCGTACATGCTAATGATTGGCATACGGGATTTGTGCCTTATCTGCTCAAGTATCGCTATGGTAATGATGAATTCTTTTCTGAGACGAAAAGTGTTCTCTCTATCCATAATGCGGTATTTAAGGGAGTCTTTAGCTATGACGAGTTACAGGTACTTCCTGAATTGCATACTCGTTACGCACCAGATGCCGCCGTTAGCCCTACGCATGTGACTATGTTGCGTGCTGGTGTGCTTAACGCCGATAAGATCAATGCTGTGAGTCCGACCTACGCAGAAGAGCTAAAAACTGAGCTTGGTAGTCATGGTATGGCTGCTGAGTTTCAGCAACGCGCTGACGATCTTGTTGGTATACTCAACGGTTGTGACTATTCTGCTTGGAACCCGCAAACGGATTCTCTATTACCTGCTAATTACAAAGCCAATCGCCAGAGCATGGTGCGTGGTAAGAAGGCATGTAAGAAAGAACTGCAACAGCGTGTTGGGTTGCAAACTGAAGATGTTGCGGTCTATGGCATGGTATGTCGTCTGACGAATCAAAAAGGTATTCACTATCTATTACCGATTCTTTCAGATTTTCTGAAACATGATGTTCAAGTCGTGATCGTAGGTACTGGTGATCCCGTCTTAGCTTCTCAGCTAAAAGAAATTGCGGCTAAACACAGTGATAAGTTTGCTTTTGTCGAAGCGTACAGTAACGAACTCGCGCACCTTGTGGAAGCTGGTGCTGACTTCTTTATTATGCCGTCAGAATTTGAACCATGTGGTTTAAATCAAATCTACAGCATGGCTTACGGTACTTTGCCGATTGTACGTGGAGTAGGTGGTTTACGTGACAGTGTGAATGATTACGACGCTGACCCGCAAAACGCGACGGGTTTTGTCTTTGACAAACCTGAGCCAAATGCATTGCTAAATGTTCTGCAAAGATCATTGTTGCTCTACGCTCAGCAACCTAATGAGGTTAAACGTGTGCAGTTGCATGCTATGGGGCAAAACTTCTGTTGGAACAAGGCGGCGGATGAGTATCTAGAGCTTTATCACATCGCTCTTAACCGTTAGTAGAAAAGGCGCTCAACAGCGCCTTTTTTGTCTCTTTTTGCAGCATATATACACAATCTTAAACAAGAAATGATGTGTTCCGACTTCTTTCCTCCTATGTTTATGGTACTCTCCTAACCAATCTAAATTTAGAGCACAATTCAATTCACTATGAGCGAGTCTTTACTGTTTCACAAAACCTTTGCGCACCCTGCCAGCGATGAATGGGTGGTGTTCGTGCATGGTGCTGGGGGCAGCTCGTCAATTTGGTTTAAACAAATTAAGGCATATAAGCAGCACTTTAACTTGCTGCTGATTGATTTGCGTGGACATGGTAAATCGAATCAACTACTCAAAGAGTTGATCGCTAATCGCTATACCTTTAAAGCGGTGACCGTTGATATTCTTAAAGTACTCGACCACTTAAAAATCCGCTCTGCTCACTTTGTCGGTATGTCGCTTGGTACCATTATTGTTCGCAATGTTGCTGAGCTTTCTGCAGATCGTGTTAAGTCTATGGTGCTAGGTGGCGCTGTAACTCGCTTGAATACCCGTTCGCAGGTTTTGGTAAGGTTGGGCAACATGTGCAAGCATATTGTCCCTTACATGTGGTTATACCGCTTATTTGCGTATATCGTCATGCCACAACGTGCTCAGAAAGAGTCTCGACACCTGTTTATCCGTGAAGCCAAGAAGCTCTGCCAGAAAGAGTTTAAGCGTTGGTTTATTCTCACCGCTGAAGTTAATCCGTTAATGCGTTACTTCAAAGACAGAGAGTTGCCAATTCCGACGCTCTACTTAATGGGGGATAGGGACTACATGTTCATTCAGCCGGTGAAAGAAATGGTTGCGGCGCACAGTGATAGTCAACTGCGTGAGATTGAAAATTGTGGTCATGTGTGTAACGTTGAGCGCCCAGATGAGTTCAACCAGCACTCAATTGCTTTTATCCAACAGCAAATTGGCACTAAGTAGTCTACTTAATTACGGTGCTAGGCTGCCACATTGCCAGCAGGCACCAAACTGACCTTCGTTTTGTTCTCTGCACTTATCACAGTACCAGTCTTGCTTGCCTTGTTCTGACTGAAACTCTTTAATGATCTCAGATGCTTTTTCACTGTCTCGTTGATCAAACAGCCAAATGTACGGTTCGCTGCTTTCTCCAAACGGGATTTCCCCTTGTAAGCCAAAGATACCTTCACCACGGACTTCACAATCAATGTATTGATACTTGAGAAGCTCACAGACGATGTGAGCTTCGGTAGGTGTGGTGGCTGAAAATACTTTCATCAAACATTCCCATTAGATGCAGATGGCTCAGTTCTTACTTTAGCCATGATCCACTTAGCGACAACTGGGAATAAGCCGAGCAGAGCAAACGACGCTAAAACAGTCGGTGAGGCAATACCAGAGAGCGAGTCAATTTGCGCAAGCTGAGTGCCTGCGTTGATGTATACCGCAGTACCCGGTAGCATACCAACTTGACTCACCACGTAGTATCTAGCGGTTGAAATTGGGGTAAGCCCCATTAACAAGTTGATTAAGAAAAATGGGAACACTGGGATTAGGCGCAGTGAAAACAGGTAGAAAGCGCCATCTTTTTTAACACCGTTATTGATAGCAGAGAGCTTTTCGCCAAACTTACCCTGCACCCAATCACGTAGTAAAAATCGACTGCTTAAAAAGGCTAGCGTGGCACCAATCGCACTAGCAAATGAAACGATAAGTAACCCGGTTGAAAAACCGAAAAGAGCACCACCTAATAAAGTGACGACAGCCGCTCCTGGTATAGAGAATGCGGTAATCGCAACATAGGCTAAGAAATAGGTAACTACCGCAACAACAAAGTTCTCTGAGATAAAGGCCGCAAGTTCAGCTTGCTGTGCTTTTGCGTTTTCTAGCGTGAGATACTGGCCAAAGTTCACACCTAACAGAATGATAAGTGATACAAAGATAACGCCAAGTATGATTTTTTTATTCATGTGCTGCTCCATCAAGAATCATGGCCGATTAATACAAAGTGTTAATAGACTAGACAGGGAAAGCAAGCAGTAAATTTCAACAAACAAAAAAAATCAGCACAACGGCTGACTTTTTAAAAAGGGAAAGGAAAATGTGTTGCCGATTAATGATTTAATTGGTTGAGTAACTCTTCACGTCGCCTATGAGGGATCACTGACCAATGTGTGCCGTTAATTGCGCCTTCTAGCGCCCAAAGCAATTCGACGTTAACTTCAGCAGAATGCGAAGACTGAATCGCTTTAAATGCGTTTACTGCACCTGTTTCTTCGAGATTCTCAACGCTATCAATACCGGCTTTCTTCAGCATACGTTCCGTAGCCAGCCTTAAGTTCGGCAGATCTTTAAGGCGATTCGGTTTAGCTTTCGCTTGCTGTTTCTTTTCGCTGTTCGCTGCAGTTAGCGCAGCTTGGGCAATCTCAAGCGTATTATCCTTATTCTTAAACCAATCATCGCTTAGAGCAAAGTATTTGGTGACGACAGGAAAGCCGCGCTTTTTGTAAACGTAAGGTTCTAAGCTAAGAGATTTAAATTGCTTTGCAAGTACGTCGTCTGCCCTAACGTGCAACTTATCATTGACGACTAATGCAAACATAGTGTCGTCGGCAAAAATACCGAAGCCACCAAACATTGAGCGGGACTTGATTAAGCCTAACGGCTCAAATAGTCGCATTGAGTCTTTTAGTATTGGTTTATCCATGCTGTGTATTCTCGGTGTATATGTATACGCCACCAATTCAGGTCCGAGAGAGTAGCAAAATTATGCAGGCTTGTTGTCAGTCTAGTGTCATACGATTGCTAGCAATTACAATATGACATGTGTGCATATTTACCATCGGCAACCCCGCTACCAAACAATTAACTTGTTGAAGGCCGGAGGCTTTGCGTCCCATCCTTTCGAAATGGTTTGCCCTGTTCGTGGCATAATCGAACAACAATAAGGATAAATGGATTTTGGGCTGGGCATCACATTTGAATGGGATAAGTGTGATCTTGGTTCAGTAAATAGGTTTGGTTCATACACTTAGCCAATGAAAGCAACCCAGCTAAGTGTATGTCAAATAAGTTATTTCTTAATATTTTGTACGGTATTTCGCTCAACGATCTCTGGGTGCATTTCAAAGATACGCTTTTCGTGCTCTTTGTCTTTAATGCGCTCTAGTAGAATCTCGAATGCGTTTTTACCTACACGGCGTTTTGGCTGGTGAACCGTGGTCAATGGTGGTGAGAAGTACTCCGCAAGCTCGATATTGTCGTAACCAATTACCGACATATCTTCTGGAATGCGAATGCCTTTCTGCTGTAGGCGACTCATTAGCCCTAGAGCCATAGTGTCATTGAAACAGAAGATTGCGCTTGGCTTATTGTCCATTGCTGCGATCTGGTCTGCAGCTAGAACTGCAGTATCACACTCGAAGTTACCTTCTAAAATCCAATCTTCTTTGACTGGAAGGTTTGCTTCGTTCATCGCACGTTTAAAGCCACGAATACGTTCCTGACACGCTGCTTTCTCAAAGTGTCCGCTTAGGCAGGCAATATCGGTATGACCACGGTCAATTAGGTATTTAGTTGCTAAATAGCCACCTTCTTCCGAGTTATCGATGATCTTATCGGCTTGAGAGCTCTCTGGCCCCCAATCCATAACCACTTTCGGGATGTCTTTGTGGCGATCTAGCATTTCGCTCAGTTCTTCAGTTAAGTCTGAACACATGACCAAAATACCGTCTACGCGCTTTTCAGCTAGCATGCGAATGTAGTCGCGTTGCTTCTCATAAATACCGCCCGTATTACATAAGATCAGCGTATAGCCTTGGCGGTAACAGTAACTCTCTACACCATCAATGACCTCAGAGAAGAAAAGGTTTGTGGACTGAGTCACCAGCATACCAATCGTGCGCGTGGTATTACACTTTAGGCTACGTGCAACCGCACTTGGTGCGTAGTTTAGTTCTGTTACTGCTTCCATTACTTTTTCTTGCGTAGCTTCAGCAACAAAGCGCGTTTTATTGATTACATGTGACACAGTTGTCGTTGATACACCAGCTAGGCGAGCAACGTCTTTTATAGTGGCCATAAGGTTCTGTCCTGTCGATGACTGCCGCGGAATTATATTCAGTTTAGAATACCTAAGCAGAAAGTATCAGAAACACAAAAACCGCTCTATTTAGCGGTTTGTATTTGATTCGTTTGTTTTTATCGTTTGCGGTCACAATTTTAGACCGCAAAACTCTTAAGAGCAAACAAAAAAACACGAAAGCAACCTGCCGGAGGTCACAATGTTGTCTTTATTCGCCTAACAGATAGCTGCGATCTAAAGCAAGGAAGGCAGTAGCGAATGCGCTGATTGCCGAGTAGAAACCGAACTCATCAAACTTCTGACACTTTTCTGAGAACTGTGGCGTCCAGCTTAGCAGGTGTTGACGAATGAACTGTTCCTGAACAGCAAAAGCTTCTTCAATCTTAGCTTCGTCTTCTGCGTCATTTGAGCGGATGATCAAGTTACCTAAGAAATCGAGTTCAATCGCAATGTGATCTGCAGGTTCATTCAGGTTTTTGTCTACCTCAACACTATGCTCAGCCATCAACTCTTCCATCTCTTTGGCTGGTGTATCATTTAATAGACCAGACTTACCGATATACATTGACGCGTATGGTAAGGCAGAGTCTTTATCTGACTTTAAGAAAAGGTCACAAAAATCAGCCGCTAGCTCAAGTTGTGCGTCTTCACGGTCCATAAGACGGTTTAGAGCATCAGTAATACGGTTGATTGACGGCTTGAGTTGTTCGTTCTCACCCAAGCCGGTAAGGAACGAACGGATCTCTGGCGAATGATATTGTGTTATGTTCTCTTCAGTTAGCTCTTTAGCGAAAAGGCTCGACAGCCACCAGTAGATTTCAGCGCGTTTTTCATTGAATGCTTTGATTTCTTGCATTAGGTGTTACTCCCCAAATAATTATCGCTATTGTAACCAATAAAAATGAACAGCGGTAACCACTTATATGACAAGATAAAAGCAAATATTCGAAGATATTAATGCACGGAAAGGTTTTGTCTTGAATCAATAAAAAATCACCTTTCTAGCTTTTAAAGTGATAAGTACTAGAAATGTTACTATATATGAATAGAATAATAGAAAGAGCAAATCCCAATGTAAATTAAGTGGTGTAGATGAGTTATCACGTACTAGTTGTAGAAGATGACGCAGTTACTCGCAGTAAGCTGGTGGGTTACTTTCAAAATGAAGGTTACAACGTCAGTGAAGCGGAAAGTGGCGAGCAAATGCGCAACATGCTACAAAGTAATGCGATTGATTTGGTGATGTTGGACATTAACCTACCTGGTGAAGATGGTTTAATGTTAACTCGAGAACTTCGCAGTCAGTCCGACATTGGAATTATCCTGGTAACAGGACGCACGGATAGCATAGATAAAATTGTTGGCCTCGAAATGGGCGCGGACGATTATGTCACTAAACCTTTTGAATTGCGCGAGCTACTGGTTCGAGTTAAAAATTTGCTGTGGCGAATTTCTGCTGCGCGTAACTCTACAGGAAACGTCGAGGGAGGCAAGGCGAACGAAAATATGGTTCGCTTCGGTGATTGGACGTTTGACGTTCAACGTCGCGCTTTGAGCCGTAACGGTGAGCCAGTTAAGTTAACCAAAGCAGAATACGAGTTGCTTGTTGCACTGTCGTCCTACCCGAACCAAGTATTAAGCCGTGAGCGTATTCTAAACATGATTAGCCACCGTGTTGATGCGCCAAACGATCGTACGATTGATGTGCTTATTCGTCGTATGCGTGCCAAGATGGAGTTCGACCCAAAGAACCCACAAATCTTTGTCACAGTGCACGGTGAAGGCTACATGTTCGCTGGTGACTAATCAGACTCAAACATAAAAATACCGAGGCATGCCTCGGTATTTTTTTATCTGTTAAAGCGCGCTTTCGCCTGCGCTGAGACTTTGTTCTTCAAAATCTGATGCCCAGTCGCGCAATGATTGCCATATGCGGCCCAGCGTTTCATGCCAGTAGAGTTCTGTCTGCTCAAGGTATTTGCCTTTTGGCGTGTACTTTTCCCATGCTTGGGTAATGTTATCGTGAGCTAAGTAGTTAGTCGGCGCAGGGTAAGGATCCATGCCGGCTGAGTGAAACTCGTTCAGTGCGCGTTGCATATGGCTAGCAGAAGTAACAACAACCAGCTTTTTCGTTGTGACGAAAGCGGCAGCTTGTCTTGCTTCTTCCCAAGTATCTTTTGCTGTTTCAAGCAAGATAATGTCAGATTTTGAAACGCCGAGTGCTAACGCCACCTTGGCCATCATACGTGCATTACTCACTTCTGAGCCGCCAGAATAACCAGATAAGATCAGTTTAGAACCAGGATAGATGCGCATTATGCGTATACCTTCAGCTAAACGCATCAAACCAGTACGACTTAATTCTGAGGTCGGAGGGATCTTGTCATCGACAACGTGACCACTTCCTAACACCATAACGTAGGCTATAGATTCATCGACCGGGAAAAATGCAGAGTACTGGCGCTCTAATGGCATCAATAAGCGAGAAGAAACCGGTTGGAAGGCAATTAAGAAAATGCCAATAAATGAGAATAAAACAACAAAGCATCCGGTCTTCTGTTTACGCGTGAACATGATTAACATAAGGCCCAACATACCAATGATTAACATCGCTGGTAGGGGCATTAGTAAAGAAGACACAACTTTTTTCAGCTCAAACATACTTAAATAGTCCGAAAAAACATCAATTGATTATATTTTAAGAGAAAGCCTCTTTATTCCTGCCTTTCTTGTGACAGAATAGCAGCACGATTAGACATAATAACTCATGCTGCTGTGACTGAAGACCGCAATTTCGACGATATTGCCCACAAATTTGCAAAAAATATTTACGGCTCAGACAAAGGCGAGATACGCCAAGTCATTGTTTGGGAAGATCTTCAACAGATACTTCATACTGTTGATGGGGCAAATAAACAACTTAATGTGCTTGATGCAGGTGGCGGATTGGCACAAATGTCTCAAAAGCTTGCTAAGCTCGGACATCATGTAGCGTTATGTGATCTATCTTCTGAAATGCTGCAGTTAGCAGAGCAGGATATTGCAAATAACGGGCTGCTTGAGCAGTATCGCTTCATTCATTCTCCTGTTCAATCTATTGAGAAACATCTCGATAAGCACGTTGATGTGGTGCTTTTCCACGCAGTGATGGAGTGGTTAGCAGACCCGAAGCCCGCATTGGGAAATGTACTTGAACAGGTGAAGCCGGGTGGGGTGGCATCAATTATGTTCTACAACCATCATGGATTGGTATATAAGAACGTAGTGTGTGGCAATATTCCTCATGTACTCGATGGTATGCCACACCGAAAACGATTTAAGCTGCAGCCACAAAAGGGCTTAAAACCAGAAGAGGTCTATCAATGGATAGAAGACGCTGGTTTCACGATTTGTGGTAAATCTGGTATTCGTTGTTTCAGTGACTACATAGGTAATATGGAGTACATGGGCGACTACGAATATGAAGATGTGCTAGCACTAGAGAAACAACTTTGTAGACAAGAGCCATACCTCTCGTTAGGCCGATACATACATGTATGGGCACAAAAGAAAGATAAGCAGGACTAACAATGAGTGAGATGACTCTAAATGCTGCTGAGCAACCTATCGATGAATTGGTTGGCTGGGTTAAGCAGAATGACTTCTCATTGAACCTCACGACCGAACGGCTAGCATTTTTGATTGCTATTGCCGTTCTCAGTAACGAAAGGTTTGATGAAGAACTAGGAGAGGGCGAACTCCACGATGCGTTCACTATCGTAACTCGATTATTCGAAGAGACGGGGGATGCATCTGCATTTCGTGCCAACAACGCGATTAATGAGATGGTCAAGCAGCGCCTAATGAGCCGCTTTACCAGCGAAGTGACAGACGGTGCAAGTATCTACCGCCTATCACCGCTAGCGATTGGTATTACCGATTACTACGTGCGTCACCGAGAGTTCTCTAAGCTAAAACTATCCATTCAGCTCTCTATGGTGGCTGATGAGATGGCGAAAGCGATTGAATCGGCTCGTCAAGGTGGTACACCGGGTCACTGGCGCAAAAACGTCTACGGCGTACTTAAGTATTCTGTGGGCGAGATCTTTGATCAGATCGATTTTAACCAGCGTGTGATGGATGAGCAGCAGCAATCTGTGAAGATTCAGATCGCTGAGCTGCTGAACAAAGATTGGCGTGATGCGATCAACAACTGTGAATCGCTGCTATCTGAAACGTCCAACACTCTGAAAGAGCTGCAAGATACATTGCAAGCGGCTGGTGATGAACTTCAAACCCAGATCTTAGATATTCAAGAGCTGGTGTATGGTGATGATGAGCTTGAGTTCATTGCAGAAACCTTGTTTGGGCTGCAGATGAAACTGGACCGCATAACCAGCTGGGGTCAGCAAGCGATTGACCTTTGGATCGGCTATGACCGCCACGTACACAAGTTTATTCGAACTGCGATTGATATGGATAAGAACCGAGCATTCAGTTCGCGTTTACGTCAATCAGTGAAAGATTATTTCGATATGCCTTGGTATTTGACTTATGCAGATGCTGAGCGTCTCTCAGACCTTCGTGATGAAGCTTTGGTTCTCCGTGATGACGAAGTGACCGGCCAAGTGCCATTAGAAGTGGAATACGAAGAGTTTCAACAGGTCAACGATGAGTTGTCAGAGCGTGTTGGTGGCATGCTTAAAGTTCATAAAGAACAAGGCACACCAATTGATTTGGGCATAGTGTTACGTGATTATCTCGCGCAGCACCCACAAACTCATCATTTTGATTTAGCACGAATTGTTATCGACCAAGCTGTGCGTCTGGGCTATTCAGAGTCCGACTATCAAGCGATCCAGCCAGATTGGCAAGCGATTAACGATTTTGGTGCAAAGGTACAAGCAAATGTCATCGACCGATATTAATGAATACATGTCAGATAAGCTGGCAAAAGCAATTTCCAACCCTCTGTTCCCAGCGCTAGATAGCATGCTGCGTGCTGGGCGTCATATTTCAAGCGAAGACCTTGATAACCATGCACTGCTGTCAGATTTCGAAATCGAGCTGTCATCGTTTTATCAACGCTACAACACTGAGTTAGTGAAAGCACCGGAAGGTTTCTTCTACCTGCGTCCACGTTCGACTTCTTTGATTGGCCGCAGCGTATTGTCAGAGCTCGACATGCTAGTGGGTAAGGTGCTGTGTTTCCTTTACCTAAGCCCAGAGCGTTTGGCTCACGAAGGTATCTTCACTAACCAAGAGCTGTACGAAGAGTTACTCGCGCTGGCCGATGAAAGCAAGCTGATGAAGCTAGTAACAAACCGTGCGACAGGCTCTGACTTAGATAAAGAAAAACTATTTGAAAAAGTGCGTACTTCGCTACGTCGTCTACGCCGTCTAGGTATGATCATCAATATTGGTGAAACTGGTAAATTCAGCATCAGTGAATCTGTATTCCGCTTTGGTGCTGACGTGCGCGTTGGCGATGATATGCGTGAAGCTCAGCTACGTCTGATCCGTGATGGTGAAGCGGTAGTGCACACCAAAGAACCAAGCCAAGGCAGCTTACTAGAGCAGTCAGCAAGCGAAGAAGAACAAGCCGAAGAAATGATAGAAGAAGGTGAAGCATGATTGAACGAGGTAAATATCAATCGCTGACCATGGTCAACTGGAACGGCTTCTTTGCACGTACATTTGATATTGATGGACTAGTAACCACACTTTCTGGTGGTAACGGTGCGGGTAAGTCGACCACGATGGCGGCATTTATTACAGCCCTGATCCCTGACCAAACGTTACTGCACTTCCGTAACACAACCGAAGCTGGTAGCAGCCAGTCATCACGTGACAAAGGTCTTTACGGTAAGCTGCAAGCCGGTGCATGTTACGCCGCGCTTGATGTGGTTAACTCACGCAACCAGCGTTTATTGTTTGCTGTTAAGCTTCAGCAAGTGGCTGGTCGTGACAAGAAAGTCGATATCAAACCGTTCGTTATTCAAGGTCTGCCAAGTCACGTAAAACCAACCGATGTGCTTATTGAAAGCGTATCGGCGACTCAGGCTCGTGTTCGCCAGATCAACGAAGTGAAAGAGGCGATTGCTGAGTTTGAAGGCGTGCAATTCAAAGCATTCTCTTCGGTAGTAGAGTACCACTCGCAGATGTTTGAATTTGGTGTTATTCCGAAGAAATTGCGTAACTCTAGCGACCGCTCTAAGTTCTACCGTCTGATTGAAGCATCGCTTTATGGTGGTATTTCAAGTGCGATTACGCGTTCATTGCGTGATTACCTATTACCACAAAACGGCGGGGTAAAGAAAGCGTTCCAAGATATGGAATCAGCGCTGCGTGAAAACCGCATGACGCTAGAAGCGATCAAAACTACCCAAGCAGACCGTGACTTGTTCAAACACTTGATTACCGAGTCGACCAATTATGTTGCTGCGGACTACATGCGTCATGCTAACGATCGTCGTAACAAGTTAGATAAGACCTTATCACTTCGTTCAGAGCTATTTGGTTCTCGTGAAACTCTGCTAGAGCAAAATAACCTGCTTAACCGCGTTCAACAAGAGCTTGAGCTATTGGTTGAATCTGAGTCTTCGCTAGAGCAAGATTACCAAGCGGCGTCGGATCACCTACAGCTTGTGCAGAATGCGTTGCGTCAGCAAGAGAAAATTGAACGCTACCAAGACGATCTTGAAGAGCTGCAAGAGCGTCTTGAAGAGCAGATGATGGTCGTTGAAGAAGCGCAAGAGCGTGTTCTGATGGCTGAAGAGCAAGCCACCGTTTCTGAAGAAGAAGTGGATAGCTTGAAGACTCAGCTTGCTGACTACCAACAAGCACTTGATGTTCAACAGACTCGCGCATTGCAATACCAGCAAGCAGTGCAAGCGCTGGATAAAGCCAAGCATCTACTGGGTAATGACGGTCTAACGGCAGAGTCCGCGCAAGCTCTAGTCAATGAGCTGAAAGCGCAAGAAGCGCAAAGCACGACTGAACTTCTGGCAACCAAACACAAGCTAGATATGTCGTCAGCAGCGGCCGAGCAGTTCGAAGCCGCGCTTACTCTTGTTCGCTCGATTGTTGGCTCAGTTGAGCGCCAGGACGCATCAGCTAAAGCGAAAACAGCGATTCAACAAGGTCGTGATGCTCAGCAATTGGCGCAAAATGAACAACAATGGCGTGCTCAGCACCGTGATGTTGAGCGTCGCCTGCATAAGCAGCGTCAAACACAAGAGTTGGTTGCGGAGTACCAAAAGCAGCATAATGCTGATTTAGTTGATGAGCTTGCATTTGAGCAAGAGCGTGAACGACATGCGATGCAAATTGAATCTCTTGAAATGTCTCAAGAAGATCTTCGTGAACAGCGCAGTGAACAGCGCCGCCTTGAGCAAGATGCCGCATCTGAAATCAATAAGCTTGAAGCAATTGCTCCAACTTGGATTGCCGCGAACGATGCACTAGAAAGCTTACGTGAGCAAAGTGGCGCAGAGCTAGAAGATAGTCAGTCGGTCATGGCGCACATGCAAGTGGTGCTGGAAGACGAAAAGCAGCAATCACTGGCAAAAGATAAACTGGCAGAGCGTCGCTCACAGTTAGATACTGAAATTGAGCGTTTAGCATCGCCTGGTGGTTCAAACGATCCACGCCTTAAAGGCTTAGCCGATACATTAGGTGGCGTACTGCTGTCTGAAATTTATGACGACATCACTATCGATGATGCGCCATATTTCAGCGCAATGTACGGCCCTGCTCGTCACGCGATTGTAGTGTCTGACCTATCAGGTATCGAAGAGAAGCTTGTTGAGTTAGATGACTGCCCAGAAGATTTGTACATCATCGAAGGCGATATTGACGCGTTTGATGACAGTTCTTTCGATGCCGAAGAGCTAGAAGGCGCGGTTTGCGTTCGTATGAACGATCGCCAGATGCGTTACTCACGTTTACCTGAGATTCCTCTGTTTGGCCGTGCGGCACGTGAACAGCGCTTAGAACTGCTACGTAACGAACGTGATGAAGTCATCGAGCAACATGCGAAAGTGGCGTTTGATTCGCAGAAACTTCAGCGTTTATACCAAGCGTTTAACAACTTTGTCGCGAAACACATTCAGGTAGCATTCGAATCCGATCCTGAACAAGCGCTGGTGGGTGTACGTGAAAAACGTAACCAAGCTGCGCGTCTTCTGTCTGAACTGGATGCGAAAGAGCAGCAGCAACGCAGCCAATTACAGGTGAGCAAACAAGCGCTGTCGGCACTGGATAAGATTGCGCCAAATATGGCGTTGATTGAAGATGATGCGCTAGCCGCTCAATTTGAAGAGCTTGAGCAGAACATCGAAAAACTGACCGAAGCGAAAGCGTTTGTTGCTAACCATGGTAAGGCGTTATCAGAGCTTGAGAAGATCGTCTCAGCGCTGGATGCTGACCCAGAGCAGTTCGATGCTTTAGAGAGTGAATACCAAACAGCTGATCAGAAACTGCAAACGCTGAAGACACAAATCTTTGCACTGGCAGATCTAGTAGAACGCCGTCACTACTTTGCTTACTCAGATTCAGTTGACCTATTAAACCAGAGCAGCGAACTGAGTGAACAGCTTAAAGCTAAGCTGGTAGAAGCAGAAAAAGCGCGTACACGTACTCGTGACGAACTAAAACAAGCGCAAGGCCAGATGAATCAATACAACCAAGTATTGGCATCACTTAAGAGTTCGCACCAAGCGAAACTGGAGACTGTGCAAGAGTTCAAGCAAGAACTACAAGAATACGGCGTAACGGCGGATGAAGGCGCAGCAGAGCGTGCACAACGTCGTCGTGACGAACTGCAAGAGCGTCTACATACTTCTCGTTCACGTAAGAGTGAGTACGAGCGTACCATCACCTCAACTGAGCTGGAAATGAAGTCGCTGGCGAAGCGCTTGAAGAAAGTTCAGAAAGAGTATATTGAACTGCGTACCTTTGTGGTTGCCGCGAAAGCAGGCTGGTGTAGCGTACTGCGTTTAGCACGTGAAAACGATGTTGAGCGTCGCCTACACAAGCGTGAACTGGCTTACATGTCAGCGGATGAACTGCGTTCAATGTCAGATAAATCCCTGGGTGCTCTACGTCTTGCGGTTGCGGACAATGAAGACTTGCGTGATGCACTGCGTCTATCTGAAGATAACGCTCGTCCTGAGCGTAAAGTTCTGTTCTACATTGCCGTTTATCAGCATCTACGTGAGCGTATTCGCCAAGACATCATTCGCACTGACGATCCAGTTGAAGCGATTGAAGAAATGGAAGTAGAGCTTGCGCGTCTAACAGAAGAGCTAACGCAGCGTGAAAACCGCTTAGCAATCAGCTCTGAGTCAGTTGCGAGTATCATCAAGAAGACGATTCAGCGTGAGCAAAACCGTATTCGTATGCTTAACCAAGGCCTATCAAACATCTCGTTTGGTCAGGTTAAGGGGGTGCGTCTAAACGTGAAGATCCGCGAAAGCCACGAAGTATTGCTTAACGGTCTTTCAACGCAGCAAGAGCAGCATAAAGACTTGTTCGAATCTTCACGTTTTACCTTCTCTGAAGCGATGGCGAAATTGTTCCAGCGAGTGAATCCGCATATCGACATGGGTCAACGTTCACCGCAAGTTCTGGGTGAAGAGCTACTCGATTATCGTAACTACCTAGAGCTAAGTGTGGAAGTGAACCGTGGCTCTGATGGTTGGTTACAAGCTGAGTCTGGTGCGCTATCAACGGGTGAGGCGATCGGTACTGGTCAATCAATACTACTGATGGTTGTACAAAGCTGGGAAGAAGAGTCTCGCCGTCTGCGCAGCAAAGACATTGTGCCTTGTCGCCTATTGTTCCTTGATGAAGCAGCGCGTCTCGATGCGAAGTCTATCTCGACTCTATTCGAGCTGTGTGACCGTCTAGACATGCAGCTTCTAATCGCGGCGCCAGAGAACATCAGCCCAGAGAAAGGTACGACCTACAAGCTGGTACGTAAGGTGTTTAAAGACCACGAACACGTACACGTAGTCGGTCTGCGCGGCTTTGGCCAAGAGAAGAAAACCAAGATGGAGGTTGAGCAACTAGTTGGGCAAGTTTAAGGCTCAAATTGCTCGAAACTCATTTAGCCTCTGGTATATTCAGAGGCTTTTTTCTGCTGCTCATTCTCTGTGGTAGTCATGTAGTAAAAAAAAGCCTGACTCAAATAGTAAGAGTCAGGCAATTAAACACGTCAGCTCGCGTAGAGCGAAGAATTATTTAATTTGGTTAAAGAACGTGTAGTAATCTTCCATGTGCCAGTTTTTGTAGATTTGACCATCTTTAACTTCATAGATATCTACCGCAGGGAAGTCTACTACTTGACCTTCACCTTTTTGGTCGCCCATTTGGCCTGTAAAGTGGCCTTTAAAGCGGTAGCGGATAGTTGCGTAGTCACCAGTAATCAGTAGATGCTCAACATTAACATGTAGGTCTGGTACTGCTTTTCTAAATCCACTTGAAGCTTCTAATACACCTTCAATTCCAGGGACACGACCTTCAGGTGGTGTCATGTCGATGAAATCTTTTGCAAGTGCTTTGCGAGCAAACTGTTCTTCACCAGTGTTCCAAAATTTAGCATAGTTCAGTGCTGCTTCTTCAACTTTTGCAGAGTTAGCTGACTGCTGGATTTTGACAATTTGTGGTGTTAGTTCGGTTGCTTGAGTAGTCATAGATAATCCCATTGTAGAAATAGCAATTAATGTTAGTGTGGTAAGTTTTGATTTCATTACTGTATCCATTGGAGTAATTTCGATAGGCACAGTTTATTACGCTGAAAAAAATATAGAATAGTGCTTAAAACAAAAATACTATTTGGAAAATCTGAACAATCAATGCTATTGGGTGCTCAAGTTAGGTAGAGTGATTGTTTAGTAAGCAACGTAATTAAGTAGGGAAAGCCCTACGCCTTATAGGGGCATTAGCGGCTACCAAGGATAGATTAGCCGCTCGTTTAAACCTTAAAGCTATAAGGTTCCAAACTGTTTTGCGGAATAGGTTACCCGTTCTTCTGGTGTTGGAGTGTGGATACTCGTACCTAAATTTTCAATATGGTGAAGTCTAGGAAGCAGGCCTGCACCGTTAGCAATTTGAATCGCTAGCCCAGGACGAGCATTTAACTCTAACACCATGGGGCCTTCTTCTTTATCGAGTACCATGTCGGTTCCCATATAGCCTAAGCCCGTCATTTCCCATGCGCTTGAGGCTAGAACCAGTAACCGTTCCCAGTGTGGTACTTGCAGTGTTGAAAGGTCTTTTCCAGTATCAGGGTGGTGCGTAATCGGTTGATTAAATTGTACAGCTCTAATTGCTTTACCTGTTGCGATATCAATCCCTACACCAACCGCACCTTGGTGAAGGTTAGCTTTGCCGTCAGATGCCGCAGTTGAGCAGCGCATCATCGCCATTACAGGGTAGCCCTTAAACACAATGATACGAACGTCAGGGACACCTTCATAACTGAAGCCTTCGAAGCAGTCATCGAACTTGATTAGGTTCTCAACGATGGCTACGTCATTTTTACCGCCTAGCGAGAACAGTCCTGCTAGTGCGTTACTGATGTGGCGTTCTACATCTTCTTTGTTGATAGTGGCACCCGATGGCTTGGTGTACACGCCATCTTTGTGTGAAGTTATAACCAAGATGCCCTTACCGCCACTACCTTGAGCGGGCTTAATTACGAAACCTGGCCAGTTTTCGACCATTTTGTGGATGGTTCTTACTTCTGCCTGATTACAGATTTTACCGATCAGTTCCGGTGTTGTTGCACCGTGCTGCTGGGCGATGATCTTGGTTTTTAACTTGTCGTCTACCAATGGGTACTTTGAGCGATCATTGTAACGCCCAATGTAACTATGGTTTCGCTGGTTCATGCCCATAATACCTTTATGGCGCAGTTTACTCGGCGAAGTGAACTTAGAGGTAAAACGTGAAAACATGTTTAGTCCTCCGTAAGTGGTTTAAAGCGACGAAGCTCTGTCAAACGGTAACCAGTGTATGTACCTAGCAGTAGAATACCGCCTAGAACGATTAGCTGTAGGCCAATAAAGTTAAACGTTAGGTGCTGAATGTATGGGTTGGTCATTGCTAGGTAAACCAGCACAGCCGTAAGCAGGGAACCACCCCCTTGAAGTACCACTTCTTTGGCCCCTTCTTCTTCCCATAGGATCGACATACGTTCGATTGTCCAAGACAAGATAATCATTGGGAAGAAGGTAATAGATAGACCTTCGGTTAAACCAATTTTAAAGGCGACAACGGTAAATACTGAAATGATCATAATTACCGTGATGATCACCGCCGATATTCGTGCAACCAACAGTAAGTTGAGCTTGGACAGATAGCTACGGATAACCAGACCAGTGCCGACGATAAGTAAGAAACCAACGATACCCGTCACCAGTTGCGTCTGAACGAAGGCGACAGCGATCAGTACAGGCATGAATGTACCTGATGTCTTAAGACCGATGATGACACGTAGGAAAACAACAATAAGCGCACCAATTGGAATTAGCATAATGGTCTTAAACATCGCTTGCTCTTCCAGTGGTAGGCTATGGATTGAGAAGTTTAGTAGCCCATCTGCTTCGACTTTCTGCTGAGTTGCTTGAGAAGGAGAAACATCTTGAGCAATCATCGAGAAGTGTACTTGGCTGTTATTACCGCCAACCACATCAAGTAGGGAAATATTAGATTCATCCCAAACCAAGATGTTTTCTTTGATGACTTGGTTAGGATTGTTGGCATTAAACAGTACCCAGTTGTTACCATCCCACACTTGGTTCATATGCTGAATCGTTTGGCGGCGACGGCCATCTTCTAACTCAATAACACCCACGACTTTGCTTGGGATGTTCGCATAAGCCAAAATCTTATCAACCACGTCAACTTTAGACATATGGTTGAGTAGTAGAGAGGCATTTTGGCTGTCACTGTCGTTGAGAGACTTAATCAGTTCACGTGTAAAGGTGATGTCGTCAGCTGAACGTTGATTTGCTCTTTCGATAAGGGCGATTGCAGCGGCTTCTGTTGGGCCATCGAAGGTCGGTGGCGTGATTTCACCGCTTGGTGGGATAGGGTCTACATTCGCCTGAGGGTCAACTAGGAATTGAACTTTGTAGTAAATGGTTTGAGCACCTGTTGCTTGGCGGATTGACCACTCAGCGCGTCGGCCAGACTCGGTATTGACGTAGGAAACGCCATAACCCGGAGAAGATGACGATTCATTTATTAGGGTAAAGCCACTTTGTGTGTGTGGTGCTGCGAGAGAGGCTTTCACCGGCTTATCTTGCCCGTTGAACTCTACGCGAGCTTCTATATCCCAAACTTGGCTTGTTTCACCTGGAGTCCAAGGAACACCATAATTCTGATGACGAAATATACTTAAGACAATACCAGCAGCGATAATCAAAGCGACTGATATATAAAACGGGATTTTTGACATCATAAGCTTACGCTACCTTATTATTTTTTTTGGACTTCCGTGTGGATGTATTTCTTACTTACATCAACCATCGCAATATCTCTAATGAATTCACGACCTAAGAGCACAGGATGGCTCATTTGAGAACGGTCTGCCAATGTAAATTGTGCTTTTTCATGGATTTCCCCGAGTTTAACCCATAACTCGACGACTGCACGTCTTTCAAAGTTTTCGGCGGTCGATTGACGGATTTTTACGAATCGAAGGATAGGTGCTTCAATCCAATTGGTGTCATCGAGCTTTCTATCGCCATCAGATAGATGGAATCGAACCCAATTCTTGCCATTGCGCTCAAACTGTTCAATGTCTACAGCATTTAATGACGACGTGGCCGCGCCGGTATCTACGCGGGCATTAAAAGATTGCTTAATCGAATCGATAGTCACTGACTCGATTTCACCAAGGATAATTCCATGAGTAGGAGTTTGAGCGACTGGAGCAGGAGCAGGGGCCGCTACTGGCTTAGGCTTTTTACGAACTTCTTCTAGCGCTTCTTTTTTAAAAGTATTTAATTGTTGTTCTAAATTATGAACCTGATCTTCAAGGCTTTCGATGTAATCAGATTGATTGCTTAGCTGTAAATTTAGGTTTTCATATTGATTGGTGAGATTTGCTTCAGAGGCTTGAATTGCCGCTAAGGTTTCTTGGTGATATTGCGTACTGTTAGTCAGGGTACAGCCTGAAAGTACTAGCATCGCCATAATTGGGGTCAATCTTTTCAACATTGATAAACCTGAATGTAATTTAAATTGAAGATAAATAACAAGTTTAGCGTATAAAATTTGCCGCAAACAAGTGGTTGTGTGGCCTAAACTCTCAAAAAATGAGGAACGAGTTGTATACGCAAAAACATAAGGATGCATTGCATCCTCAGCATTGTATGGGGGTTTAAACATAAGAGAAACGATTGGATGCAGAAGTTGAGTTAACTCTTTGTCAATTTGTCTGTTTCACTCACATTTTAGGCTAAGGCTTGGTCGCAACCAATACAGCCCGTCGTGGCGCTGGATGACCTTCAATTGTCTTAGATGGATCTCTCGGGTCTAGGTAATCCGGTAATGAGTTATGTGTCATCCAATCGGTTGTGCGTTGCTCATCGGTAGACGTCACGTTTTCATCAACAATTCGAACGTCTTCAAAGCCAACATTTTCTAGCCAGACCTTTAATGCACGCGCTGACGGGAAGAAGTAAACATTGCGCATTTGTGCGTAACGATCGACAGGAACAAGCACAGACGTTTCGTCACCTTCAATCACTAAGGTCTCTAGGACTAACTCACCGCCTGAGACCAACTGGTTTTTTAGCTGAATGAGGTGATCCAATGGTGAACAACGGTGATATAGAACACCCATGCTAAACACGGTATCGAATGCTTCAAGTTTTGGTAACTGCTCAATGCCTAGCGGCAGTAAGTGAGCACGCTGATCGCCCCCCATCAGTTTGCGGATCGCTTCGAACTGAATCAGGAATAGGTGTGATGGGTCAATACCAACGGTTAGACGTGCGCCTTCACCTAGCATACGCCACATGTGGTAGCCATTGCCGCAACCCACATCTAAAACGCTACGGTTCTTGAGCGGAGAAATATGCGGTAGTACTCGATCCCACTTCCAGTCGCTGCGCCATTCTGTATCAATATGAATGCCGTGCACTGTGTATGGACCTTTACGCCAAGGGTGGAAAGTACGCAGTAGGCTCTCTAACTTTTTCAGTTCACCAGTATGGAACGGAGTGTCGTTGGTCAGCATCACCGAATTTTTGATATTAATCTGATCTGGGTGACCTTCTGGGATTTTATTGAGTGCTTTTAGCCAACGGCCGAAATCACCATGTTCAGCATTTTGCCAATCTGTGAGTTGCTGTGGTAGCACATTTAGCCAAGGCTGTAGACGAGTGTCTTGTGCAATAAGTTGGAAAAAATTGGCAAAATTAAACATAGTTTTTCACTGAATTAGTTGTTCAAAATTAGTATTGTCATTCCCTACAGTAAGGGAAGAAAGTGCTAGATAAATCGCGAAGCTTATTTTATCGCAAACATTGAGCCGAAGTTAAAACACTGGAACCATACGTCGTAACTGCTGAAGCCAATTTTGGCAAAACGCTCTTTGTGTTCTTTCTTTGAATCTGGGCGCATCACATTCTCAATCGCACTGCGTTTTTGGCTGATTTCTAGCTCGCTGTAACCGTTAGCACGTTTAAAGTCGTGGTGAAGGTCAATCAATAGCTCGTTAGATGCCTGATCTTCAAACACGAATTTTTCCGATAGGATCAAAATGCCACCCGGACGCAGGCCTGCATAGATCTTTTCTAGGAGCGTGTAACGATCTTCTGGCGATAGAAATTGCAGCGTAAAGTTAAGCACAACCACAGAGGCGTTATTAATGTCGATATCGCGGATATCAGCTTCAACCACATCAACTGGAGTATCACTACGGTAGGCGTTAACGTGCAGTTTACAACGCTCTACCATCGCTGATGAGTTATCAACGGCGATGATTTGACAACCTTCTTGCTGAATATGGCGGCGCATAGAAAGTGTTGCCGCACCCAGTGAACAGCCTAGGTCGTAAACATTTGAATGTGGCTTTACAAATCGCTCTGCCAGCATGCCGATAGCAGAAATGATGTTGCTATAACCAGGAACAGAGCGCTGAATCATGTCAGGGAACACTTCCGCAACACGCTCATCAAAGGTGAAATCCCCAATTTTATCGATTGGAGCCGAAAAAATAGTATCTGGATTGGTCTTAGGGTTCATAACACAGTTCTCATAACTATCAAAGCATGGCGATATAGCTTATGCATCTGCCACAAAAAGGCGCGTATTTTATGAGAAATTCGTCGCCATGTCATGTTCTGTCGCTGAATAGCTTAAAACATCTGTATTTGAGCATTGCCGTTACCACCAGGAAACTTAGCTAAGTCAGGCAGTTCAACATGTAATTGCAATTGACTGTAAAGTTTCGCCGCAAGTTCAGGAGCAATCAAATTGTCTGAAGTGTGGATCATCAAGTAGGGCTGTTTCCCTTCTGCAATCCATTGCGGCAATTTTGTCAGCCAAGGCGCAAAGAATGAATGGTTAAGCGCCTCTTCAGGGTGACCGATAAAGCGAATCAGCGGGTTATCTCCGGTCGCTATGGCATGAACTGGCACTCTTGGTTTCTTTTGTTGGGCATCTAACAGGGATTCATAGTGAGGATGCGCGGCTGTAAGTTGCTCTGAAAACACCGGGCGACTGTCCATAATGATGCGATCAAACCCTTTTTCCACTAACCATTGGTTTAACTGCTTTTCATCTTCTCCTTTGGCGAAAAACGCAGGGTGGCGGACCTCGATACCAATAGGAAAATTGGGTGGAAACAAGGCGCAAAAGCGCTTTAACTGCTCAAGGTTTTGTGGACCAAATGCGGCAGGTAATTGGATTGTCCACTGACCAATTCGTTCGTGCAGTGGTTCCATAATCGCCATAAAACTCTTCAGCTCACTTTGGCAGCCTTGCAGCATTTGCTGGTGAGTAATGTGTTGCGGCAGTTTAAACGTAAATCGGAATTCATCGTGGGTTGCTGCGTGCCAGTTTCTGACCGTTGTCGTGTTGGGTGTGGCGTAAAATGTCGTGTTGCCTTCAACCGTATGAAAGACACTGGCGTACTTTTCCAGCCTTTGGCTTGGCTGAGTGCCACGACCATAAAAGCTCTGTTGCCACTGATTATTTGACCACATCGTAAGGCCAAGGCGAATTGGATAAAGGTGCATAGTTGTTATTACGGTTCACATCAATATGAGTTGCGCGAGAGTTTTGCTCAACGAACCAATATAGGGCTATAATCGTCGACAATTTTTTTGCTATTGGTGCAGTTTTACACCTTTGTTGGTTTAAAAAGCATCAATAGATAATAAATCGCAATAAATTGTACGCTGGGTAGTCGATTTCATCTAACTTTCAGCGTATAAATGGAACTTTGCTCTATCGATAAATGTACACCGATAGATAGTAATCAACAAATTTTAAGAGATTGGGAAATTCATTATGCGTACCCATTACTGTGGTCACCTGAACAAGTCCCTTGCAGGACAAACTGTAGAACTTTGCGGTTGGGTTAACCGTCGCCGTGATTTGGGCGGTCTTATTTTCATCGATATGCGAGATCGTGAAGGTATCGTTCAGGTAGTTGTTGACCCAGATATGGCAGATGCGTACGAAGTAGCTAACACACTTCGTAATGAATTCTGTATCAAGTTAACGGGTGAAGTACGCGTTCGTCCAGACAGCCAAGTAAACAAAGACATGGCAACGGGTGAAGTAGAGATCATTGCTAAAGGTCTTGAGATCATCAACCGTGCAGACGTTCTGCCTCTAGACTTCAACCAGAAGAACTCTGAAGAGCAGCGTCTTAAGTACCGTTACCTAGACCTACGTCGTCCTGAAATGAGCGACCGCATTAAGCTACGTGCTAAAGCGTCTAGCTTTGTTCGTCGTTTCCTAGATGACAACGGTTTCCTAGATATCGAAACGCCAGTATTGACTAAAGCGACACCAGAAGGTGCGCGTGACTACCTAGTGCCAAGCCGTGTCCACAAAGGTTCTTTTTACGCGCTTCCTCAGTCTCCACAGCTATTTAAACAGCTGCTAATGATGTCTGGCTTTGACCGTTACTACCAAATCGTTAAGTGTTTCCGTGACGAAGACTTGCGTGCAGACCGCCAACCAGAATTTACTCAGATCGATATCGAAACGTCATTCATGACGGCTGAGCAAGTTCGTGCAACTACTGAGAAAATGGTTCGTGAAATGTGGCAAGAGCTACTAGACGTGGACTTAGGTCAGTTCCCAATCATGCCATTCTCTGAAGCGATGCGTCGTTTCGGTAGCGATAAACCAGATCTACGTAACCCACTAGAGCTAGTAGACGTTGCTGACTTAGTGAAAGACGTAGAGTTCAAAGTATTCTCTGGCCCAGCTAACGATGAGAAAGGCCGTGTAGCCGTTATCCGTGTACCGGGTGGCGCTAAGCTAACTCGTAAGCAAATCGACAGCTACGGCGAGTTTGTAGGCATCTACGGCGCGAAAGGTCTAGCGTGGATGAAGGTTAATGACCGTGCTGCAGGCATGGAAGGTATCCAGTCTCCAGTGGCTAAGTTCCTAAACGAAGACGTAATCAACGGCATTCTAGACCGTACTCAAGCAGAATCTGGCGACATCATTCTATTTGGCGCAGATAAAGCAAACACAGTATCTGAAGCTCTAGGTGCACTTCGTCTGAAACTAGGTATCGATCTTGAACTAACAAACGAGTCGGCGTGGGCACCACTATGGGTTGTTGACTTCCCAATGTTCGAAGAAGATGACGAAGGCAACCTACACGCTATGCACCACCCATTCACCTCACCTCTAGGTGTGACAGCGGAACAGCTAAAAGCGAACCCAGCATCTGCTAACTCAAACGCATACGACATGGTTCTAAACGGCTACGAAGTGGGCGGTGGTTCTGTTCGTATTCACAACGCGGAAATGCAATCAGCAGTATTTGATATCTTAGGTATTGAAGCAGACGAGCAACAAGCGAAGTTTGGTTTCCTATTAGACGCACTTAAGTTCGGTACCCCACCGCATGCTGGTCTAGCATTCGGCCTTGATCGTCTAGTAATGTTACTTTGTGGTACAGAGAACATCCGTGACGTTATCGCATTCCCGAAAACAACGAACGCTTCTTGTCTACTAACAGACGCCCCAAGTCTAGCTAACCCAGCGTCGCTTGAAGAACTAGCGATTGCTGTTAAAGCAGCAGAGAAGAAAGAAGAAGAGTAATCTTATCTTTCCTACTGAATAGCAAAAGCCGCTTCAAATGAAGCGGCTTTTTTGTATTTGGATATACGTCATTCCAAGACCGAAGAATTAGGGAGTAAGGAATCTCAAAAGATGTTCGACTTTCTAAAACTCAATCTCTTTCCACTCACCAGGCTGCAAGTCACCTAGTGTCACATCACCCATCGAATAGCGAATCAAACGTAGGGTAGGGAATCCAATATTGGCCGTCATACGACGTACTTGACGGTTACGCCCTTCAATAATCGTAATCGCTAACCATGTGGTTGGAATGTTCGCGCGAAAACGCACTGGTGGATTGCGCTCCCACACGGAAGGTTCATCCATCACTTCAACTTTTGCGGGCAGTGTCATTCCATCTTTAAGCTCAACGCCATTACGTAACTTATCGAGATCTTCTTTGCTTGGCGCACCATCCACTTGCACCCAATAGGTTTTTGGCGATTTAGAGTTCGGCTGAGTTAAACGCGCTTGAAGGATGCCATCGTTAGTTAGCACCATTAAACCCTCGCTGTCTCTGTCCAGTCTACCAGCTGCATAGATATCTTTAACTGGTATGTAGTCTGCAAGTGTTTTTCTTCCCTCACCATCCGTAAATTGGCTTAAGGTGTCAAATGGCTTATTGAACACCACTACCTTCCGATCTTCCGGCGCGATTTTAGGTTTACTTCTTATAGGTTTACGTCGTTGTCGGGATGAAGAGCTATTGACGCTATTTTGATTGTTTTTACGTTTAAAACCCGATTGATGCTTTTTGGATGGCGATGAGGATGAGTCACGGCGTGAGCGTGGTGACATGTTAACTACCTTGCAAAAATGTAAATAAAGTGTGGATGAAAGTATCTAAAGAATCCGATTTGAGCTATCATTTGCGCGCCCAAAAACAGGATTGTTGAACAAGATAATAGACTATTATTGTGTTTTTGTTTAATTATAACTAATCGCTCTCAAGGATGTCGTACTTAAACGACGAAAACAAAAGAGACGGACAAATCGCAACAAGTGAGGGGATTATTCATAACTTGTTAGCGTTCACACACACAGGACCACATACCAAGCGGTCCGGTTAGAACAATAGGGAAATTTCATGCCTACAGAAAAACCTACAATTATTTACACTATTACTGATGAAGCACCTGCGCTAGCGACGTATTCACTATTACCGATTATTCAGTCGTTTACTGCTTCTTCAGGCATCAATGTTGACACTCGTGATATCTCTCTAGCTGGGCGTATTATTGCTAATTTCCCAGAGCACCTAACTGACGAGCAACGCATTGGTGATGCACTTGCAGAACTAGGTGAACTAGCAAAAACTCCAGAAGCGAATATCATTAAGTTGCCAAACATTTCGGCATCTGTTCCTCAGCTAAAAGCAGCCATTAAAGAGCTTCAAGATAAAGGTTTCAACCTACCAAACTACCCCGAAGAGCCAAGCACGTACGAAGAAGAAGCGATCAAAGCGACGTACGACAAAATCAAAGGTAGTGCAGTAAACCCAGTACTGCGTGAAGGTAACTCTGACCGTCGTGCACCGCTGTCTGTTAAGAACTATGCGAAGAAGAACCCACACTCAATGGGCGCATGGTCTGCAGACTCTAAATCACACGTTTCTAGCATGACTGATAGCGACTTCTTCGGTAGTGAAAAATCGCACACAGTTGAAGGCGAAACAGACGTTAAGATTGAATTCGTTGCTGCTGACGGCGCAGTGAAAGAGCTGAAAGGTGCTTTCCCACTCCAAGACAAAGAAATCATCGACTGTTCAGTAATGAACAAGAAAGCGCTAGTAGAGTTCTTTGAAGCGCAAATCGCTGAAGCGAAAGAGCAAGACGTTCTGCTATCACTT
Organism: Vibrio sp. 2433-A1; assembly: GCF_056726085.1. Classification (NCBI taxonomy): domain Bacteria; kingdom Pseudomonadati; phylum Pseudomonadota; class Gammaproteobacteria; order Vibrionales; family Vibrionaceae; genus Vibrio; species Vibrio sp. 2433-A1. The sequence continues at coordinate 167,302 of NZ_JBRESC010000005.1, read as the reverse complement.
CACATGAAAGCAACCATGATGAAAGTGTCTGACCCAGTGATCTTTGGTCATGCGGTTAAGGTTTACTACAAAGACGTATTCGCAAAATACGGTGACGTATTTGAGAAGCTCGGTGTTGATGTAAACAACGGTATCGGCGACGTGTACGCTAAGATCCAAGCTCTTCCAGTGGCTCAAAAAGAAGAAATCGAAGCGGCTCTACAAGCGGTTTACGAAACTCAGCCTCCACTAGCTATGGTTGATTCTGATCGTGGTATCACGAACTTACACGTTCCAAGTGACATCATTGTTGATGCATCTATGCCAGCGATGCTACGTTCATCTGGCCAAATGTGGGGCCCAGATGGTAAGCAGAAAGATACTAAAGCGATGATACCTGATCGTAGCTACGCGGGTATCTACCAAGCTGTTATCGATTTCTGTAAAGAGCACGGTGCATTCAACCCTACAACGATGGGTAGTGTGCCAAACGTTGGCCTAATGGCTCAAAAAGCAGAAGAGTACGGTTCACACGATAAGACGTTCATCCTAGATGCTGCGGGCACAGTACGTGTTGTTGACGCATCAGGTACAGTACTACTAGAGCAATCAGTAGAGGAAGGCGATATCTTCCGTATGTGTCAGGTGAAAGATGCGCCAATCCAAGATTGGGTTAAGCTTGCAGTGACACGCGCTCGTGCAACAGGTGTTCCAGCAGTATTCTGGCTAGATGAAAACCGTGCACACGACGCTCAGCTAATCAAGAAAGTAAACGCATACCTTCCACAGCACGACACTTCTGGCCTAGAAATCAAGATTCTTGCTCCACTAGAAGCTTGTCAGTTCTCGCTAGTTCGTATCAAAGACGGTCAAGACACAATCTCCGTAACAGGTAACGTACTTCGTGACTACCTAACGGACTTGTTCCCAATCCTAGAACTAGGTACATCGGCGAAGATGCTTTCGATCGTTCCACTAATGAACGGTGGCGGTCTATTTGAAACAGGTGCTGGTGGTTCTGCTCCTAAGCACGTTCAACAGGTAGAGAAAGAAAACCACTTACGTTGGGACTCTCTTGGTGAATTCCTTGCACTAGCAGCATCACTAGAGCACCTAAGCACAGTTGCAGGTAATGCTAAAGCGCAAGTACTTGCTGATGCACTAGATAAAGCAACGGGTGATTTCCTAGATAACAACAAGTCGCCATCGCGTCGTGTTGGTGAGCTAGACAACCGTGGTAGCCACTACTATTTAGCGACTTACTGGGCACAAGCTCTCGCAGCGCAAACAGTAGATGCTGAGCTAGCCGCTGAGTTCGCTCCAATTGCTGAAGCACTTGCTTCAAACGAAGAGAAGATTGTTGCTGAACTTAATGATGCGCAAGGTGTTGCCGGTGAACTGGGTGGTTACTATGCGCCAGTATTTGAAAAAGTGGCACCATTGATGCGTCCAAGCGCTACGCTAAACGACATCATCAATGCTTAATCATGCTTGATTGATAGATAAAACAAACCCGCCGAAAGGCGGGTTTTTTTATGATCTTTACAACTGATAAAAAGAGTCTGTTATACCAATCTGGATAAGTAAGTGATTTTTACGAATGAAAGGATCATTTACGTATTGAGGTTGGCATCTATTATGGCAGCGATTATTTTGCTGGTTGAGCTTCTACAGGTACCACAGAGCTGGCGTGGTAGCCTTTAGGTCCTTCTTCCACTTCAAAGTTAACTTGTTGGCCCGCTTTCAGAGTACGGTATCCATCCATTTTGATCGTCGAATAGTGCGCGAACACATCTCCATCTTCTCCTTCTGAACAGATAAAACCAAATCCTTTGGCGTTGTTAAACCATTTTACTGTACCTGTAGCCATGCTATACATCCCTCATGCATTTTGTTACTGACGTTGTTTAGGCGTTTACGTTGTTTCCTTGTAAACAGAAAGTGAATTTCCATTCAGCCGCTGCCAAATTTTCAGTCACTATTTGACCAATGTAGCTAATGATATGGCGCAGTCAATAGGAAAAAGGTATTACGGTCTACATATTTACAAACAATTCACTTTTGAGGTTTACATTTTTGTTACTAATGGATGGTTACTTTACAGGCATTAATTGATTTGGCGAATGGATTTTGGTTTCTTTTTAATCAATTAGATAGATGTTGTCGTTTGATAGAAATCTTTTATTTGCAGCGACTCAAATGCTGCATTAGTCTCTAAGTAAGAACAAAATATTTTTGTCGCATTTTGTTCTAAATAGTAAGAGCTAAATTCAAAACTTTCGCTTCATGAAGTGGTAAAATTAATAAAGTTCAACATCAACATCGAAAAGCCATGAGCAAACATTTTGAATGGGTTACTCCAGATTCTGATCTACTGGAGTTAGAGAAAACCAAAGTAAAGCCACCGTCCATGTATAACGTTGTACTTAACAACGATGACTACACCCCAATGGACTTTGTGATTGAAATCCTAGAACGTTTTTTTTCTATGGATATCGACAAAGCGACGCAAGTGATGCTCCAGGTGCATTATGAAGGCAAGGCAATTTGTGGCACGTATACTGCCGAAGTTGCTGAGACTAAGGTAGCGCAAGTTACCATGTATTCTAAAGAGAATGAGCATCCTTTGCTTTGTACAATGGAACAAGTCTAACGCTTGTTTGAGCAACTTAGTTGTTCTTAAAGGAGGTACTTATGCTGAATAAAGAATTAGAGTCGAGTCTGAATGGCGCATTTGCTCGCGCAAGAGACAAACGACATGAGTTTATGACTGTCGAGCACCTCCTGTTAGCATTGTTGGAAAACGATGCTGCTAGAGAAGCCCTGCAAGCCTGCCAAGCGGATATTGACGCATTGCGCAGTGAGCTTGACATATTCATTGATCAAACAACCCCACTTATTCCCGAAAATGACGAAACACGTGAAACTCAACCTACCTTGAGCTTCCAACGTGTACTTCAACGCGCCGTTTTTCATGTTCAGTCTTCTGGGCGTAGCGAAGTGAGCGGTGCTAACGTATTAGTCGCGATATTCAGCGAACAAGAATCTCATGCTGCTTACCTGCTAAAGAAAAACGATATAAGCCGTTTAGATATTGTGAACTTTATCTCGCATGGCATAACTAAAGCGTCTAATGCCGATGAAGATGCAGGTTCCTCAGATTCATTTGGTAGTGAAGCTGTGGAAGAGAACAGTTCTGAAGATCGCCTAGAGAGCTTTGCCACCAATTTGAACCAAATTGCAAAGCAAGGGCAGATCGATCCACTTATTGGCCGTGATAAAGAGCTCGAACGTACTATTCAAGTTCTATGTCGTCGTCGTAAAAACAACCCACTACTTGTTGGTGAAGCGGGGGTCGGTAAAACGGCAATCGCTGAAGGTCTAGCGTGGCGCATAGTTGAAGGACAAGTGCCTGACATCATCGCTGATAGCGTAATTTATTCGCTCGACATCGGTTCTTTACTGGCAGGTACTAAGTACCGTGGTGATTTCGAGAAGCGCTTTAAAGCGATCTTGAAACAGCTAGAGAAAGAAGACGATGCAATCCTGTTCATCGATGAAATTCATACCATCATCGGTGCGGGTGCTGCGTCGGGTGGTCAGGTTGATGCGGCTAACCTCATTAAACCATTGCTAAGTAGCGGTAAACTACGTTGTATTGGTTCAACGACTTACCAAGAGTACAGCACGATCTTTGAGAAAGAACGCGCACTGTCTCGTCGTTTCCAAAAAATTGATGTGGTTGAGCCATCGCTTGATGACACCACTAAAATCTTGATTGGTCTGAAGCCGAAATACGAAGCGCACCACGAGGTTCGTTACACCAACAAAGCATTGCGTGCTGCGGTAGAGCTATCAGCGAAGTACATTAACGAGCGTCACTTGCCAGATAAGGCGATTGACGTGATTGATGAAGCGGGTGCTCGTAGCCGTTTAGCACCAGCGAGTCGTCGTAAGAAGACAGTCGGTGTTGCTGACATTGAAGCGATGGTCGCTAAAATGGCGCGTATTCCTGAAAAATCCGTTTCTTCTTCAGACAAAGAGATTCTGCAGAATCTTGATGAGAAGATGAAAATGCTGGTATTTGGTCAAGATGATGCCATTGACGTGCTAAGCGAGGCGATCAAACTAACTCGTGCGGGCCTAGGCGCTGATCACAAGCCGGTTGGTTCATTCCTATTCGCTGGCCCTACTGGTGTGGGTAAAACGGAAGTGACCGTTCAGCTTTCTAAGTTGTTGGGTATTGAGCTGCTTCGTTTTGATATGTCTGAGTATGGCGAACGTCATTCTGTGAGCCGATTGATTGGTGCACCTCCGGGTTACGTTGGTTACGATCAAGGCGGTCTACTGACAGATGCGGTCATCAAGCATCCTCACTCTGTTGTACTACTCGATGAAATTGAGAAAGCGCACCCAGATATCTTCAACCTACTTCTTCAGGTGATGGATAACGGTACGTTAACGGACAACAATGGTCGAAAAGCAGACTTCCGCAATGTTATCCTTGTAATGACTACCAACGCGGGTGTTCAGGAAACTGAGAAGAAATCGATCGGTCTGATCCAACAAGATCACAGCCATGATGCGATGTCAGTGATCAAGAAAGTGTTCACACCGGAGTTCCGTAACCGACTTGATAATATCATTTGGTTCAACAGCTTGGATGAGCAAGTTATTCATCAGGTAGTGGATAAGTTTATTGTCGAACTTCAAGCTCAACTTGATGCTCGTGGTGTATCGCTTGAAGTCTCTGATGATGCTCGCCATTGGCTAGCTCTGAAAGGCTACGATAAAGCAATGGGAGCCCGTCCAATGGGACGAGCGATTCAAGAGCAGCTCAAGAAGCCGCTGGCGAATGAACTATTGTTTGGCTCGCTAGTTGATGGAGGTACGGTGAAAGTGCATTTGAAAGATGATGAACTGAAGTTCGAATATCTCAGTGAGAAAGAAGCAGCGATTCATTAAGAGATAATAATATGACAAAGCCAGAGCAACTGCTCTGGCTTTTTTGTATCAGGTATAGGGCCTTTTAGGTCTGTTCAAAATAGGGCTTAACAGCTTTATAGGAATCTTCGACTGATTGAGGTATCACTTGCTCAGTTTGAAATCCAAGCTGCGGGTAATCTTTAATACGTTGAAAATCTCCCAACATCGCTGTAACGGTTGTTTCAATATCAATCTCATCATTGAAATAATCGCAGAATGAAAGCTTAGGTGAGGTGACACAGACAAGTTGATACGGACTCGGCCATTGTTTTTCAAACGTGGCTAAAGTGCGTCTTTCCATATAAGGCTTTTGGACCAAGATAAATGAATTGAGCTCGATGCTTCGCTCTTTGAGCAGTTGGTGAGTGAATCGAACGTTCTCACCAGTGTTAGTGGCTTGATTTTCAATGAGAATTGCATGATGGGGGACCCCCATCGTTTGAGCGATAGCGGAAAAAGTTTCCGCTTCGCTACTTTCAAATGTCCCTTGCGTTAATCGACCGACTCCACCGGAAAAAATTAGCCAGTCTGCCCAGCCTTGTAAGTACAAATTCGCAGCGTGCTCTGCAACTCGTACATCATTGCTGCCCAGCACAAAAATGCAGTCTGATTTTTCTAACTGATGATCTAGCTGCATATAGTTCCAAAGGTGTTCGATATGCTGGTAGAGCTTCTTGTCACTCATCCGATGTTCCTTCTCAAAGCGTTTCTAACGTATGCTGGAAATGGAAATGGTATCCCAATTGTATCAATCGATCGGCCACGATGCATTTGTCAGGTGTTTCTGTAATCGGAGGAAGTGGCTCATTACTGGCAGATTGATCGAGAGCGGCCTGATAAAACTCTGCTTTGCTGACGGTATTGGGTGTGGTGGCATTGACAACGACATTGCTAGCATTTAAAGCGACAAAGCTTGTTGCACCAATAGCATCGTGCAAATGGAGCATATTAGCTGGAGCCTGATTGCTGACTTGCTTTAGTTTGGAGACAAAGCGGGCAGGGTGTCTGTCAGGGCCAATAAGACCACTACAGCGAACAACACCGTAGCTTAAACCTGAATCAATCAGATATTGCTCTGCTTGGAGCATCACTTTGGCGTTATCGCTGAAGTCTGCACTCGTTTGAGCCAAAGCTAACGTTGCTCGGTCTTCGCTCATCTCTTGGGCGATGTTAGGATAAACCGTGGTCGAGCTGACAATAACCAAGCGACCTACGCCAACTTGTTGGCATATCTGGGTCAGCTTGTTCCAGTGATGAGCATATTCGTCGCCTTTGCCCTTCCTAAAACCGGGAGGAAAGCAGCCAATCACTATATCTGGATTCAGCGCGTTGAGTGACGTTGACAGTTCGGAGAACTCTCCATTTAAGTCGAACTCAAATCCGCTCAAGTGTTTTGCTGTGAGCTCGTTGACACCTTGCGCGGTAGTGCGACTCACGAAGACTTTGTGACCAAGGTTATCAAGACATTGTGCGAGTGGTTGTCCTAACCAACCGCCACCGATAATGGTTATCTGTTTCACGACGATTTCCCTAATAGTAGTCTTAATTCGGAGCGTAGGAACGCATGGATAGGGTGAGAGCTAAACGCTGGGTGTTGAATAATATCGACATTCGCGTGCCAGCTTAAATTCTCAAACTCAGCAGGGAGACGCACAATGCCACTCTCTCTAAGTCCATAATTGGCGATATGTTTTGGTAGTACACCCCAACCAAATCCTTTTTGTACCAACTCTCTTAACATGTAGTAATTATCAGCATACCAAATGTCAGGGCTATAGGCTTTTTGAAAGCTACTGGTCTTGCTATTTTTTGACCTGACTAATAGCTGACGGTGCAAAGTTAGTTGATCAATATTACTGACCTTATTGTTATAAGCCGGTTTCTTGGTGTTTTTCTTCTTTTATGCGACCGCATTTAACTGGGGCTATGATCGTATTCAGCCTTATCAGCGTTGGATTCAGAACCAAAGTGTGTCGTAATTGAATAGAATAGGGGGAGCGCGACAAAGGTGACAAGAGCTTGGTAGGACACCAAGCTCTGATTTAGCTATACTCGGAGTTGTTTAGCTAGACAGAACTCTTAGAATTTTGTCTGTATGTTCTGCAATTTCAATACCTTCATCAGTCAGGTAGCCGCCATCTGGTAACGTGCATAGGCCTTTCTTATAAAGACGTTGCACTGCCGCCTGCATTTCTTCGGACGCATCATGGTGAACTTTAATCCCCGTTGCAGCACTGCTGATATCAAATTGAAGCAGAAGGTTAAGTTCAGACATATATTCAGGCGTAAGTTTCATATTTAATTCCTTCGTAGAAAGTACTTATCTCAACTTAATCAGGATGTTGGAAATCAGCAACTTTATCCATTGAGAAGTGTTAGCCATCCCTTACTTTCTAGAAAAGAATTAGGCTATTTGGTGCCTGAGTAATCGAATGCTAACAGATTAGACCCAAATCAAAGATTAATCAGAATTACCCTGTTGGGGATGGTTATTCACTTATAATAGCGAAACTGCATATTAAACTGAATTATTATGAATAATCGGCCTAAAGTGGTGGCTGGATAAAGAAATTTAGACCTGTTTATCTATAAGTTAATGAATAATATAACTAATATTTAATTCAATGTGGTTCACTTATCTAATTTTAGCTTTGTGTTTTGATTCAATTAGAGAAAGTTTCTTTAATAATAAAAACATTTTGTATAACGCAACCAATTAACGCTTGAATTTGGTCACAAATCACGTAATTATTTGCGCCCACTATTCACATGTAACGAAATGTTTCTAAATGATTGACACAAACCAGTTTGATTCTTTACTTCCTCCTCAGATGGCAGAGCGAGCAGCGGAAATTGGCGTAAGCAAAGCAACCAAAGACCCAATGAAGTCTTTTCTATTGGCAATATCGGCAGGTATCCATATTGGTATTGCATTCGTTTTCTACACCATTGTCACGACGGGTGCTGTCGATATGTCATGGGGCGTCTCACGCTTGCTTGGTGGCTTAGCATTTAGTTTGGGTTTGATATTGGTTGTTGTAACAGGTGGAGAGCTGTTTACAAGTACGGTTTTGACATTGGTTGCTCGAGCGAGTGGCAAGATTACGTGGAAATGTCTATTCAAAAACTGGGCTGTGGTTTACGGTGGTAACTTAGTCGGTGCACTATTGCTAGTCATTTGTATGTTGCTGACCAAACAATACATGTTTGATCATGGCCAAGTCGGCTTAAATGCAATGGCTATCTCTCAGCATAAAATGCATCACACTTTCCTATCTGCAGTCGCACTGGGCGTAATGTGTAACGTATTGGTTTGTATCGCGGTGTGGATGACCTTCAGTGGCCGTACGTTGACAGACAAAATTATAGTATTGATACTACCTGTGGCAATGTTTGTTTCATCAGGTTTCGAACACTGTATTGCAAACATGTTCCAAGTTCCGATGGCTATCGGTATTAAGAACTTTGCTCCGGCTGAGTTTTGGCAAATGACAGGCGCGAACATCGCAGACTACGCGGATCTAAACATGATCGATTTCATCACCAACAACCTGCTCCCAGTGACGCTTGGTAATATCATTGGCGGTGGCGTGTTTGTTGGTATGTGGTACTGGCTAATCTACCTTCGCGACTAATTAGACGTAAAGAGATGATTCAAAAGACTCACTTAGGTGGGTCTTTTTTGTTTGTGGAGAAAGTTCTAATCCATCGAATGAAGTCAGTGTAGCAGGTGTGGTGATCAACCAATTATGAAGCTCGGGTGAATTTGTCTTCACCACTCCTAATTCATTGTTATCGACACTACTAGACATGGTCATTGCCTCTATTTGTTCGCATTGGGAACACAATAGAAGGGGAGAATGACAAAATTATTACGTCTTGCAAATAAATCGATATGCGCCTGAATGCAAAGGTTTTTTTTTTACCTAGGTGATCAAGTCAGTACGCCAGATTGTTTGTGAAGTATCACCACGGTTATCCACAGAATCTGTGGATAAGATCTTTAATCCGTTGTTCATGGAACAAAAGAACTGGCAGATTACAGTAGTCTAACCAAGATCTTACCTTGGTTATTTATGCAATTTCGTACCGTCATCCGTAATGAAAGAGTGATAGAAATAGACAGCATGACGAAGATCGCCACCATGATCATTATCTGATATTTAATTGCGACAATTGGGTTTGCGCCGCCAAGGATTTGGCCCGTCATCATTCCAGGTAGGGTGACAAGACCGCTGGTGGTCATTGTTGCTAGCGTCGGGGCGAGGGATCGTTGAATCGCTTCTCTTACAAAAGGCAAAGTGGCGTACTCTTTAGATGCCCCTAGCGAAATCGCTGCTTCATACTCCCCTTGCCTCTCTTCTAAAGCGCTAAAAAAGCTTTGTAATGAGACGATATTTCCACTCATCGAGTTACCAAGCAACATTCCAGCTAATGGCACTAAGTATTGCGCATTATAGAGTGGTGTAGGATGAATGATGAGGGTCATTATAGATAAGACAGGTACCAGCCCTAACAGTAGACCGATGACAACTGACATGACCATAGGCTTTCTTGGCAGTTTTGCCTTGGAAATGATCGCACTAGCGCCAATCAACATCATCAGTGCAATCCAGACGATATTGATCATGGGGCTGTTGAGGGTAAATAGGTACTCAAGATAGAGCCCAACTAGCAGCAATTGCAGTGTCATTCGAACGACACTCAGCAAGATTTCTTTACTGATTTTTAGTTGGTAGAGCTGACTAATGACGAGCGGAATCGCTAATAAACTGAAAAATAAAGCTAATGTAAGCCAAGGTATATCGACCACGCTTTCCATAAATCCTCCTACATCAATCAGAGTATTGTACTGAATATTGCTGCCGAGTCACCATGCCTTAGTTTTGCAAAAATAGTGATTTTCCCTCAAATATAGAAACAACTTTGTTACAAATAGACTAAAATTAGCTCGTAATATCTGTGCCTCTAAAGTGGTAGATGTTGCATTTGTTAACTTAGTGTTGTGCTGAATGGTGGTTTTTGGTCGCTATTTTTCTGTTAACAATTGTTCATAAGATTTGGTTTGTTTACACATAAAAATGTAATTAAACATATCTCTGGATGAGCTCAAAAAAGTGTTGAATAACAACGGCTGATGGGTCGGAATTGATTGAACCCTACTTATAGTATGGTCTAACATTTCCATCTAGAGATAGAAAAAATTTAGCTCAACCATAAGAGCTAACCAAATAACACTAGATACAAAATAGGCAAATGTATGAGTGATGTTAATAAAATCGAGAGTGGTGAAAAACGCTCTTTGGAGTGGAAGTCATTCCTCTTCATCGCGGTCGTTCTCTTCCCTGTGTTGAGTGTGGCATTTGTTGGTGGTTACGGATTCCTTGTATGGGCAATGCAAGTATTCTTCTTAGGACCTCCAGGTGCGCACGGCATGTAAGCCAGTGAGCTCATTTCCACATTTTTGAACAGATTTTAAGAGAGCAAACTATGAAATCATTTATCATCAAGCTGTGGCGCACCATGACGCGTCCTGCAGTTCATATCAGCCTTGGTGTGCTGACTATGGGCGGCTTTATTGCTGGTGTTATTTTCTGGGGTGGCTTTAACACAGCACTTGAAGCGACCAACACAGAAGAGTTCTGTATCAGCTGTCATACAATGCGTGACAACGTATACGTTGAACTACAAGAAACCGTTCACTGGAAAAACCACTCTGGTGTACGTGCTACATGTCCTGACTGTCATGTTCCTCATAACTGGACAGACAAAATTGCACGTAAGATGCAGGCTTCTAAAGAAGTATTCGCTCAAGTATTTGGCAACTACGATGAACCAGGTGCGTTTGAAGAACGCCGTATCGAACTTGCTAAACATGAATGGGACCGTTTCTCTGCGAACAAGTCTCTAGAGTGTAAAAATTGTCACAACTACGAATCTATGGATTTCGAGCAAATGTCTCCTACTGCTCGCATTCAAATGAAGCAAGCGGCTGAGAAAGATCAAAGCTGTGTTGATTGTCACAAAGGAATTGCACACAAACTTCCAGCTGGCATGGACAGCATCGGCGGTATCGTTGGCGATCTTGAAGGTCTAGCTTCAAACACCAAATACGATGTTGGTCAAACGCTAGTGAGCGTGCGTCACTTACCTGTTTACTTTGATGCTGAAGGTAAGACTGAAGCTGGTCTACTAAACCCTGCGTCTTCAGTAACAGTGATTGCTGACAAAGGCGATTACGCTGAAATCGAAATTGACGGCTGGCGTAAAGCCAAAGGCTTTGGTCGTGTAATCCAAGAAGACTTTGGTAAGAACATTGCGGTTGCTTCTCTACTTAAAGAAGCATCAACAGACAGCAACGTTGTTACGACTGGCGAGAAAAAAGTGGATGAGCTAACTGGTCTTCCATGGGAAAAAGTGGCGGCGACTGTATGGATCAAGAAAGAATCTATGCTGAACGACATTACGCCTGTATGGGAAAAATCAGCTGAAGCATACAAAACTAACTGTTCAGTATGTCACACGCAGCCTGACGAAGCGCACTTCGATGCGAACACATGGCCTGGTATGTTTGACGGTATGCTTGCATTCGTTAACCTAGACACAGACAGCGAAGCACTGATCTTGAAGTACCTACAGAAGCACTCTTCAGATTATGCTGAAGGCCACCACTAATAAGCGTCGGATTGGAGTAAATTAAATGGCTATTTCACGAAGAAGTTTTCTTAAGGGTGTTGCGACGACAAGTGCAGCATCAGTAATCGGTCCAAGCTTATTGGCATCAGCATCTGCAAGTGCAGCTGAGTCTACAGGTACTTGGAAGGTTTCAGGTTCACACTGGGGCGCATTCCGCGCCCACATCTATGCGGGTAAAGTTCAAGAAATCAAAGCGCTTGAGCTAGATAAAAACCCAACAGAAATGTTGAACGGTATTAAAGGCATTATCTACAGCCCATCACGCGTACGTTATCCAATGGTACGTCTAGATTGGCTGAAAAAACACAAGTACAGCGCAGATACACGCGGTGACAATCGTTTTATCCGTGTAACTTGGGATGAAGCACTTGACCTGTTCTACCGTGAATTAGAACGCGTTCAAAAAGATTACGGTCCATGGGCTCTACACGCTGGTCAAACAGGTTGGAACCAGACTGGTGCATTCAACAACTGTACGGCTCACATGCAGCGTGCAGTCGGTATGCATGGTAACTTCATCACTAAAGTGGGTGACTACTCAACAGGTGCTGGTCAAACAATCCTGCCTTACGTTCTAGGTTCAACAGAAGTATACGCACAAGGTACTTCTTGGTCTGAAATCCTAGAAAACGCAGATAACATTGTTCTTTGGGCAAACGACCCAGTGAAGAACCTGCAAGTAGGTTGGAACTGTGAAACGCACGAATCTTTTGACTACCTAGCTCAACTGAAAGAGAAAGTAGCAAAAGGCGAGATCAACGTACTTTCTGTTGACCCAGTTAAGAACAAGACTCAGCGTTACCTAGAGAACGATCACCTGTACATCAACCCAATGACAGACGTAGCATTCATGCTTGCTGTCGCGCACGTGCTGTACAACGAAGACCTATACGATAAGGAGTTCATCGAAACTTACTGTCTAGGCTTCAATGAGTTCATCCAGTACGTTCAGGGTGAAACCAAAGACAAAGTGGTTAAGACTCCTGAGTGGGCTGCTGAGATCTGTGGCGTTAAGGCTGACAAGATTCGTGAATTTGCACGTATGCTTGTAAACGGTCGTACACAGATCCTGATGGGTTGGTGTATCCAGCGTCAAGAGCACGGTGAGCAGCCTTACTGGGCAGCAGCGGTTATCGCGGCGATGGTTGGTCAAATTGGTCTACCTGGCGGCGGTATCTCTTACGGTCACCACTACTCAAGTATCGGTGTTCCTTCTACTGGCTTTGCGGGCCCTGGTGGCTTCCCACGTAACCTTGACCAAGGTATGAAGCCAAAATGGGACAACAACGACTTTAACGGTTACAGCCGCACAATCCCTGTTGCGCGTTGGATCGACTGTCTACTAGAGCCTGGTAAAGAGATCCGCTACAACGGCGGTAAAGTGAAACTGCCTGACTTCAAGATGATGGTTATCTCGGGTAACAACCCTTGGCACCACCACCAAGACCGTAATCGCATGAAGAAAGCATTCAAGAAGCTTCAGACTGTGGTAACGATTGAGTTTGCTTGGACTGCAACATGTCGTTTCTCTGATATTGTTCTTCCTGCATGTACTCAGTGGGAACGTAACGACATCGATGTTTACGGTTCATACTCAAGCAAAGGTTTGATCGCAATGCACCGCTTAGTGGATCCTCTGTTCCAATCTAAGCCTGACTTCCAGATCATGAGTGAACTGACTCAACGCTTTGGCCGTCGTGATGAATACACACGTGGCATGAGCGAAATGGAGTGGATCGAAAGCCTGTACAACGATTGTCGTGCTTCGAATAAAGGTAAGTTCGAGATGCCAGTATTCAATGAGTTCTGGGAGAAGAGCGTACTAGACTTCGGTCAAGGTAAGCCTTGGGTTCGTCACGCTGATTTCCGTCAAGATCCAGAAATTAACCCACTGGGTACACCTTCTGGCTTCATCGAGATCACTTCTCGTAAGATCGGTCGTTACGGCTACGAACACTGTCAAGAGCACCCAATGTGGTTCGAGAAATCTGAACGTTCTCACGGTGGTCCTGGTTCTGACAAACACCCATACTGGCTGCAATCTTGTCACCCAGACAAGCGTCTGCACTCTCAGATGTGTGAATCAGAAGAGTTCCGTGCAACTTACGCTGTTCAAGGCCGTGAGCCTGTATACATCAACCCTGTTGATGCGAAAGCGAAGGGCATTAAAGACGGTGACCTAGTACGCGTATTCAACGACCGTGGTCAGCTTTTGGCGGGCGCCGTTGTGACTGATAGCTACCCACGTGGTGTTATCCGTATTGAAGAAGGTGCATGGTACGGCCCTCTGAACGAGAAAGAAGGCGCTATCTGTACTTACGGCGATCCAAATACGTTGACTCAAGATATCGGTTCTTCAGAACTGGCTCAGGCGACATCTGCGAACACATGTATCGTAGATTTCGAGAAGTTCACTGGTAAAGTACCGCCAGTCACTTCATTCGGTGGTCCAATCGAAGTCGCTTAATCCAACGCAGTTAAGTGAGAATACCAGCCAATTGGCTGGTATTTTTTTATCTACGGAAAACCCACCCCATATTTATCCCTTAGCGTTTTTAATTGAGCCTCTGCATGTTGCTTAAAGTAAAGGTTTAACGCGTTGACGATCTCTTGTGCTTGGGGGTGAGTTCTTCTCACTGCTACATGCACTGGTGACGAGTCTAAAAACTTACGGCTGAAATGGAGCTGATCGGCTTCGACCCCCATCTCTTTGATTGTCCACCGACCAACAATTTCATCGGTCACCAACACATCTGCACGTGAAGAGAGCAGTAAGCGAATACTGTTTGGTAGGTCGATAGAGGTGACTCGATATAAATGAGGGTAGTTCTGTAATTCCGCTGCGTAGGCATAACCATTAATCATGGCGACGCGCTTTTCTTTTAAGTCCTCAATGGAGTGGTACTCAAAATTAAGCTGGGCAGGAGAAACCACCGCCATCTGGTTATACATGTATGGTTCAGTGAATAGGTACTCCTGTTCTCTTTTTGGTGTCTTCCAGATAGCAACAATGATGTCGCTCTTTCCCTTTAATGTTTCTTTAAGGATTCTAGCCCACGGCTTTTCAACAAACTCAACCTGATATCCCGCTTGTATTAGTCCTTCTATGACGAGGTCGTGCGCAATGCCTCTCCCTTGCGAAGAATTCATGATAAAGGGAGGCCAAGCCGTTTGCGCGACCCGAAGGACGGCAGCGAAACTGGATATAGAAAAAGCATAAAAAAACAGCACACAAAAGAGGATATACCTTCGAATAGACACCTGATCCTCCTTAATAAAGACACTATTAGAAAGTGTAGACGAGAGTAATGAAGACAAAGGTTTTTAGTTAAATCTCATTTACTAAGAAAATGAATGAACTTTCTTTACTACCTGTAAATATGATGAGATTTAGGTGTTTTTATGAGTTTGGCAAAAATGGTGTGATGTCATTCACTTTATTTGATGGTTTCTGGTTGCTATTTGTTCTGTCTTGCGTGTTTTTTAGAGTTTTGTCGCTCTTCTGTTGTTTGTTTCTTATCTATTTTTCGAACGTTTTATTTGTCAATTATTGGTTGTGGGAATAATTTCTGCAGCCAGAGCAAGCCGGTGGAACTGGCGCTCATAAATAAAAATTTATAGGAACAAATAAAAATGAAAAAGACAGTATTAGCAGTAGCTCTTTCACTTGTTGCTGGTTCTGCAATTGCAGCAGATGTAAACCAAAACGTTTCAGAACGTGCTCGTGAATCAATCATTGACCTTATCCTTTCTGGTGAAGAGTTCTCTGTTGGTGGTCAAGTGGCTGTTGGTGGTTACTACCAAGAAGGTCGTTACGAGACAGACGAGAATAATAACCCAATTAAAAAGCAAGAATTCTTCAACGATGGTGTAACTGGTTTTGACTTGTTCATCAACTACCAAAAAGGTAACGTACTAGGCCAATTCGCAGGTGAATTCGACCTAGCGGATAACTACTCATCAAAAGACGCAACCTTCAATATCACGGATACGTGGGTAGGCTACAAAACAGGTTTCGGTGTCGCTTCTATTGGTTACGCTAACGACTCTGCTCTAGACGCAGTAGACGGTGCAGCTGACCTAACTGTTGAATTTGGTGCTTCAGCATCAGACGCTTCAGACGTAAACCAAGTAGTTAAGTTTGAGGGCATCAAAGAAGGCTTTAAATACGCTGTATCTTACTACGGTGACCGTGAAGCAGATGCTTCAGGTCAAAAAGGCTTCAACGGTTACGTTGGCTTCCAAAATGACGCCTTCCAAGTTAACGCAGGTTACGAAAAGAACGACGAAGACAACCACAAGCCAGCGGCTAAAGGTGGTGACGAAGTTGAGCAAATCATGCTAGTAAACGGTGTGGCTTACTTCGGTGATTTCGCTGTAGGTGCTAACGTTGCTCAACACGAAAACTTCGCTGGACAAGACTCTCTACTTGTTAGTACATCTGCCGGCTACACAATCGACAAACTATACCTAGCAGCGGGTTACGCGAATCAAGAAGCATACGATTCTTCGAAGCCAGATAGTGAGTGGGTTAACTTCGGTGCAACTTACCAGTTCACTAAAAAGACATCAGCACTTGTTGACTTCAAAGTTGATCTAACTGACGACAACGGTAGCGATGATCTAGCCGCGTTCTTCAAGCTAGCTTACGATTTCTAATTGCCTTTTGGCTCTGTAAATTACGGCCTGTGTTGCAGGCCGTCTAATTTTAAAGCAGGATGCTTTGCGCAATAATCCACTGCCTTTTTTGCCCTCCGGAGATGGAGGGCTTTTTCGTTTTTAATAGGCGAGTTTTGCTGGGCACCACCGCTCGATGGTCTCTCTGGAAGTTGTTTCGATCTGCTTAGATAACTGACGGTTGGAAAATACGGTGTTTTCCAGTTTATTGTCTATTCGCTGATCGTTGCTTAAATGACAAAAGGACATGATCGAATGAATGGCATATTTGGGGTTGCTTAGGAACTGCTCGTACCGAATGGTCAGCATGTTGGCATTGACTCGTGCCTGTTCCTCCTTCGTTGTCGTCAATATCTTATTGAGTTGGAATGCGGTTCCTGCAACAGGGGTTCTCGCGATTGCCTGATAGGTATTGAGCTCTTTACTTGAATAAGCACCACGCCACCATAGTTGCTTTGAACCTTGCTGTTGCCAGAATTGAGTATTCATTAATGAGGTCACGGTCGCAGTAGGATCTCGGACAATATTAATGAAGTAAGCATCTGGAAAGAGACTGTGCAGGTATTCAAGCCGAGCGGGTCCAGTCAGTTTCAAGGCTAGGCGCTGTTTACCTTGTAGCTTTAGCATTGTATTGAAGGTGTGGCGTATTGACTGTTTCTCTGTTTTCGATGCTCGTTTGTAGAGTAAAAAATCGCGACTAAAATCGATATCGTTACGCGTCATTTGTTGCCATAAACTCCACGCTTCAGCAGGCCTTGGCACATAGTTATTTAAGAATCTGGTTTTTTGCTGCTGAGCTTTTTCTCCCGAAATCCACCACAAATTATTGTTGGTGAGTCGTGTTAGGGCTGAAAGCCAAGAGAGTTTGGGGTGCCACTCTGAGTAGTTAGTCGGTCCGCCGAGCTCACGATGAGCAAAGACGATTTCAGAAATAATTGTGGAGCCAGAACGTCCTGGACCAATAACAATAATGGGTTTCTCTAAGCGTTTCATCACAGTGCCTTCTTAAGGTGTTTTGATAGAAACAGCAATCAATGTACCAGTTTTTAATCCCTCAAATTTCATCGACTTACCAGACTTGTCGTGACTATTCTCTTTTTGCTTCTCATATTGATTTAAAAACGTGAGCTCGGTAAAAAAGTGCGGTGCTGTGCAAATAGACAATAACCATGCGCAGTGCTCTAATTAAGTAATAATCAAGTGGTTGAGTGCTGTATTGTGAGAAGTATTGAGTTAGAGAATGAACGCAGATTGCAGGTTCCCAATAGCGATCTAGGTGTGACTGTTTTTAAAAATGAGGTAACGTTTTCTTATCGAGGGTTATCTAATGAGTCCGTCGATGCTCATTACCTGCTATTTCGAACTGAATTTGATTTTGAAAGACAGGCGACATTACTAGGCGATGGTTTCCAAATGTTGGCTCAAACGACAGGGACTTGTGATTTACCAATTGATGTCGGTCGCTGCCCTGATAACAACTCAAGTTATCGTATCTACTCATCTCAAGACACTAAGCGATATTACAACTATCTAGTGGTTGAAGACTCCCTTGGCTACGCGCTGTTCGGTTTTACCTCTTGTCACCGTTTTGCTGGCTATTTCACTGTCAGTGATAGAGATGCAAAGTTGCAGGTGAACGCCTATATCGATGGAGAAAATACTCATCCACAAGATTGGGCGACGAGCCAGTTAGAATCTATTGTCGTGCTGCGTGGCGAGTCTCTATCAGCACTCTACAGTGAGTTTAGTGATTACATTCAAGCTCAGCATTCTGCGCGCCGTGGTGTTAAACAATCAGCACCGTTAGGTTGGTGCTCTTGGTATGCGTATTACGCAGAGGTAACTGAGCGCAATATCGAAGAGAACGTCGAGTATATGGCAGCGAACTTAAAGCAGTTTGATTACACCTTGCTTGATGACGGCTACCAAGCTTTTATGGGTGATTGGTTAACGCCTTCTGATAAATTTCCATCTGGCATCAAGTCAGTGGTGACTGAAATCAAGTCGCGAGGTAAAAAGCCGGCTATCTGGATGGCGCCTTTCATTGCGCAACCTGAATCTGAAATATTTAAGCAGCATCCTGATTGGTTTGTGCGTCACGCTGATGGTCGCTTACTCAAAGCGGAAGACATCACCTACGCGGGTTGGCGTTGCACGCCTTGGTACATTTTAGATACCACCAATATTGACGTCCAAGAACACTTGACTCACGTGGTGAAAACCATGCGTGAAGAGTGGGGAGTGGAACTGTTTAAACTCGATGCAAACTACTGGGGTGCTTTAAAAGGTGTTCGAAGCGTATCAGGCGTGACCGGTGTGGAAGCCTATCGAATTGGCATGCAAGCGATCGCCAAAGGTGCTGGTGATGCGTTGATCTTAGGTTGCAATGCGCCAATGTGGCCGTCACTCGGTTTAGTTGATGCCATGCGTGTGTCTGACGACGTTGAGCGTTGCGGTAGCCGTTTTGAGCAGATTGCTAAAGAAACCTTTTATCGTAGCTGGCAACATCGAAAGTTGTGGCAGATCGATCCTGATTGCGCCACTTTTGTCTCGCTGCCAAATCAAGCAACCGATCGACATCATTATGAATTTCACCGCGACGTACTGCTCGCTTGTGGAGGAATGCTTTTATCTGGAGATCCGCTACCAGAGCTGACGCCTTTTGCGAAAAAAACACTGAAAAAATTGGCGCTAAGGCAGAAACATAACCAAGAATCGGCGCGCTTTACTGCGTTGAATCTTCACCATGCGTTCCTACCGCTGACCGAGCGTAATGACCTGCACTGCTTGTTCAATTATCGCCAATCGACGCACGAGGTAACGCTGACCGCTGATTACCCTGTCTATTGGTATGATTACTGGAGTGGAGAAAAGCTGACATTAGAGCCAACACAGGTTTATGAGGTCGCTCTGGAGTCAGGTTTAGCCAGCAGAGCGATAATTACCTCGCCATAGCGCACAGCGTGGACTAAAATGGCGCTCAGGAACTAGCGACAATAAAGAACCTGATGACAATTATACTTGGGATCGATCCGGGCTCTCGGATTACTGGCTATGGAGTGATTCGCCAAACGGGTCGTCATTTACAATATCTAGGCAGTGGATGTATTCGAACCTCTGAAAAGGAACTGCCGGGCCGCTTAAAGCAGATTTACGCGGGCGTTTCAGAGATCATTACCCAGTTTCAACCTGATGTGTTTGCGATTGAACAAGTTTTTATGGCACGTAATGCTGACTCGGCGTTAAAGCTGGGTCAGGCAAGGGGCAGTGCGATTGTGGCCGCTGTGAATGCGGATTTACCTGTCTCTGAATACGCGGCTAGATTAATTAAGCAGGCCGTAACTGGAACCGGCGGGGCAGACAAAGAACAGGTGCAGCATATGGTGCAGCAAATGCTTAAGTTACCGGCTCGGCCGCAAGCGGATGCCGCTGATGCACTGGGTGTGGCGATTTGTCATGCCAATACCAACAAAACCTTAGTCGCACTTGCCGGTAAGGCAACAGGGGCTCGAAGAGGCCGTTACCGCTAAACGGCTTTCACAGTTTGACGATTCCACTCAAAATCTCCGTTTCAAATTACAAAGGACTGGATGTCTATCCAGTTCTTTATTATCCTGTCGCAAATTCATTTCAAAAGAGTATTTACCGTGATTGGACGTCTACGCGGCATTCTAATTGAGAAGCAACCACCTGAACTGCTTATTGAAGTTAATGGTATTGGCTATGAAGTACAGATGCCAATGAGCTGTTTTTACGAGCTACCAAACATCGGTGAAGAAGCGATTATCTATACTCACTTCGTGGTTCGCGAAGATGCGCAGCTATTATATGGCTTCAATACTGTGAAAGAGCGTGCGCTATTTAGAGAAGTAATCAAAGCTAATGGTGTGGGTCCTAAACTGGGCTTAGGGATTCTTTCTGGAATGACGGCGAGTCAATTTGTTGCGAGCGTTGAGCGTGAAGATGTTTCGACGCTGGTTAAGCTACCGGGTGTTGGCAAGAAGACTGCTGAACGCCTTGTGGTTGAAATGAAAGACCGATTGAAAGGGTGGGGTGCAGGCGATCTATTTACTCCATTTACTGATGCTGCACCGATTGATTCAGCGCCAAGAGCGACACAAGAAAGTGCTGAGGAAGAGGCAATCAGTGCACTACTTGCACTAGGCTATAAGCCAACACAAGCGTCTAAAGTCGTTTCACAAGTTAAGAAAGCGGATATGAGTAGTGAGCAGCTTATCCGTGAAGCATTAAAGTCGATGGTATAAAAAGGCATAAGTCATGATTGAAGCGGATCGCTTAATTGCGCCAGACAATACAGTATATAAAGAAGAAGATGTTATCGACCGCGCGATTCGTCCTAAAAAGCTTGAAGACTATAAGGGCCAGGATCATGTACGTGGTCAGATGGAGATCTTTATCAAAGCGGCTCAGTTGCGTAACGAAGCACTCGATCACTTGCTGATATTTGGTCCTCCTGGTCTGGGTAAAACGACCTTGGCGAATATTGTTGCCAACGAGATGGACGTTAACATCCGTACTACGTCGGGCCCAGTACTTGAAAAAGCAGGCGACCTTGCAGCGTTGCTCACCAACCTTGAAGAAAACGATGTGCTCTTCATTGACGAAATTCACCGTCTTAGCCCAATGGTTGAAGAGGTGCTGTATCCTGCAATGGAAGACTATCAACTGGATATCATGATTGGTGAAGGCCCAGCTGCCCGCTCAATCAAAATCGACTTACCACCTTTTACTCTGATTGGGGCCACTACGCGCGCCGGGTCACTGACTTCTCCGCTGCGTGACCGATTTGGTATTACTCAACGTTTGGAGTATTACAAGATCCCCGATCTGCAAAACATCGTCCAGCGCAGTGCTGATTGCCTTGGTCTATCAATGGAATCGGAAGGGGCGTTAGAAGTCGCGAGACGAGCCCGTGGTACGCCACGTATCGCTAACCGTTTACTGCGCCGTGTCCGTGATTACGCGGAAGTGAAGGGTAATGGCCACATTTGTGCTGAGGTCGCCGATAAAGCGCTCAACATGCTTGATGTTGATGCACAAGGCTTCGACTATATGGATAGAAAGCTGCTACTAGCAATTATGGAGAAGTTTGGTGGTGGACCTGTCGGCCTTGATAACATGGCCGCTGCCATTGGTGAGGAAAAAGACACTATTGAGGATGTGCTTGAGCCTTATCTTATCCAGCAAGGTTATTTGCAACGTACGCCAAGAGGGCGAATAGCCACCGACCGAGCCTATCTTCATTTCGGAATTGAAAAATAAGTTTTCAGAAGCCTGCTTAAAATAGCAGGCTTTTTTATTTAGTGACTCAGATCACAGTGATAATATTTATTTACCACTTAATAGGTAAAGGGCTTGAGTGACTTGTTAAGTGCTTGTATTGCATAAATAGTGTGCTGTGTGTTCTGTATAACCCGCACGTAACAAAAGTGGTGTGTTTTGGTTGATGTAGATCAAGTTGATGAAAATCTAAACAAGAATGCCGCACGAAAGTTGATACAAATCAAAGCGAACTCTGCCTATAAACCTTTTGAAACAACCTGTTTTTAGCAGTAATATTAGCTCCAGCTATATTAGCTGATGCTTAACAATTAACTAACCATTACGGTACATTTTTGCAACAGAATGCCGTTATTTAATAACAAATCTAGATATTAAATAACGACTGTTTATGTTGGCATGGATGTAAGAAAGTGTCTTCAGCCGACACATAGGAGTAATCATGATCGATGTTGTTGATCTATCGCGGTTGCAGTTTGCACTGACTGCGATGTATCACTTCCTCTTCGTACCTTTGACTCTAGGTATGGCATTCCTACTTGCCATTATGGAATCTTTGTACGTAATGACGGACAAGCAAATCTACAAGGACATGACCAAGTTCTGGGGTAAGCTTTTCGGTATTAACTTTGCACTTGGTGTGGCGACTGGCCTAACCATGGAATTCCAGTTTGGTACTAACTGGTCATACTATTCGCATTACGTAGGTGACATTTTCGGTGCGCCTTTGGCGATTGAAGCCCTTGTTGCCTTTTTCTTAGAGTCTACCTTCGTAGGTCTATTCTTCTTTGGCTGGGATCGTCTATCGAAACGTCAGCACCTAGTGGTGACATGGTTGGTTGCTCTTGGCTCTAACTTCTCAGCACTATGGATTCTTGTTGCAAACGGCTGGATGCAAAACCCAGTTGGCGCAGAATTTAACTTCGAAACCATGCGTATGGAAATGGTGAGCTTCGCAGAAGTGGTACTAAACCCAGTTGCTCAGGTTAAATTCGTCCACACCGTAGCATCAGGCTACACGACAGGCGCAATGTTCATTCTAGGCATCAGTTCATACTACCTATTAAAAGGTCGTGACATTGCATTCGCTCGTCGTTCATTTGCCATTGCTGCCTCTTTCGGTATGGCTGCGATTCTTTCCGTAATCGTACTTGGTGATGAGTCGGGTTATGAATTGGGTGAAGTTCAAAAAGTGAAACTAGCCGCTGTAGAAGCAGAATGGCATACTGAACCCGCTCCAGCCTCATTTACTCTGTTTGGTTTACCAAACCAAGAGACAATGGAAACCGACTACGCTATTAAAATTCCTTACGTAATGGGTATCATTGCGACGCGTTCACTTGATGAGCAAGTAACAGGACTTCGTGACCTGCGTGATGAGCACGTCGATCGAATCCGTAATGGTATGTATGCCTATGGGTTATTAGAGAAATTGCGTGCTGGTGATAAGTCAGAAGAAAATATGACAGCTTTTGACCAAGTGAAAGGCGATTTGGGCTATGGGTTACTTCTAAAACGTTATACGGATAATGTAGTTGACGCAACGGAAGACCAAATCCAAGCTGCAGCAGATGATTCTATTCCGACGGTATGGCCTCTATTTACTGCATTCCGCATTATGGTGGGCTGTGGCTTTATCATGCTGTTTGTCTTTGGCGCTGCGTTTGTTCAAACCTGTCGTCAGAAGATTGAACAGAAACCTTGGATTCTAAAAGCGGCTCTGTTTAGTATTCCTTTACCATGGATTGCCGTTGAAACGGGATGGTTTGTTGCAGAATTCGGTCGTCAGCCATGGGCTGTTGGTGAAATTCTACCGACACATGTTGCCGCTTCTGCACTGACAGTTGGTCAACTTTGGGCTTCACTATTTACAATCATTGGGTTGTACACAGTGTTCTTGATTGCCGAAGTTTACCTAATGTTGAAATTTGCACGTAAGGGTCCAAGTAGCCTTAAAACAGGACGCTATCACTTCGAACAACAAGCTAACTCTGTTGAAGACAAAGTCGGCCGCTCTGTTGAAGTATAAGTGAGGGAATATTATGTTTGATTACGAAATCTTACGATTTATCTGGTGGGCATTGATCGGTATTTTAATGGTCGGTTTTGCTGTTACAGATGGGTTTGATATGGGTGTTGCTTCGCTTGCATCTGTTATCGGAAAAAATGACACGGAGCGTCGTGTCATGCTAAACACGATTGCTCCGCATTGGGACGGCAACCAGGTTTGGCTTATTACGGCGGGTGGTGCTCTATTTGCGGCATGGCCTCTAGTCTATTCAACATCGTTTTCTGGCTTTTACTTTGCGATGTTCATAACACTAGCAGCACTTTGGGTTCGTCCACTTGCTCTTGAATACCGTTCAAAGATTGAAGATCCAAAATGGCGTAAAGCATGGGATTTAGGGTTGTGCTTTAGTGGTAGTGTGCCACCTATTATTTTTGGTGTGGCGTTCGGTAACCTACTGCAGGGCGTTCCATTCGAGCTAAACGACCTGTTAATGTCTCAGTACAAAGGTACCTTCTTCGCTCTTCTAAACCCATTTGCTTTGCTTTGTGGTGTTCTTAGCCTAATGATGTTTGTACTGCAAGGTGCTACATGGTTACAAATGAAGACGACTGAAGTGATTTATGAACGTGCTCGTAAGGTTGCTCAAATTGTTGCTGTTATTGCGGTCGTATTGTTTGTGATTGGTGGCGTTTGGGTTCAGTCTATAGATGGTTTTGTGATCACAAGTACTATAGATACACTGGCAGACTCAAATCCGTTAAATAAAGAAGTAGTACTGCAAACAGGCGCATGGATGAATAACTTTGAAACATATCCAGCATTGTGGGCAGCGCCGGTATTAGGTGTATTGATGCCGCTATTAGCCGCTGTCGCTTCTCGATTTGAGCGAGCTGGCTTTGCTTTCTT
This sequence comes from Vibrio sp. 2433-A1, assembly GCF_056726085.1. Lineage (NCBI taxonomy): Bacteria > Pseudomonadati > Pseudomonadota > Gammaproteobacteria > Vibrionales > Vibrionaceae > Vibrio > Vibrio sp. 2433-A1. Next base: position 142,746 of record NZ_JBRESC010000005.1, on the reverse strand, counting down.
ATTCTCAAGTCTTGCTAACGCAGGTGTTATCTTGACTGCTGGCTTTGCAATGTTCCCATTCGTTATGCCTTCGAGCTTAGTACCGAATCATAGCTTAACGATGTGGGATTCAACGGCGAGTGAGTTAACATTGGGCCTAATGACTGCTGTTGCTGCAGTAATGGTTCCAGTGATTCTTGGCTACACGACATGGACATACTACAAAATGTTTGGTCGCCTAGATAAAAAACACATCGAAAACAATGACGTTTCAGCTTACTAAGGAGCATTAGATATGTGGTATTTCGCATGGATTCTGGGTGTGTTGCTAGCTTGCGCATTTGGTATCATTAACGCTCTATGGCTAGAGCATTCAGAAATGATGGACAAAGACAGTGAGTAAACTCGCTGAGCAGGTAGCTAAGCTACATGCACCTGCAGATAAGGCTCTGTTTAGAGCCTTATCGCTAGTGCTCGGTTTTTATCATGTTGCAATGGTGATGTGGGATCCTGAGCTCTACGCAAATTCTATTGGGGGCTTTAATCCGGTTATCTCATCGTTGCTGATCTGGGCAATTTGCTCAAGCATGGTGTTTGGTGTTGGTTTTAAGCCTCGTAATTGGTATTGGCAGGTTCTTTTTAGTCCTTATTTTTCATTGGCGATTCTGATTTACCTAACGGTACTTCGCCTTTTTTAGAATGCTAGGGCAAACTCTGCTCATTTCGTATAAAAAAAGCGCGACTCTTGCACGAGTCGCGCTTTTTTTTGTTTCAAGCTTTGAAAACAGCTAAATGAGCGTTGCACAAATGGTAACGAGTTGCGTTATAGTATTCGCCTGAACAAATTATTCGGACATCCAAGTGCAGGAACAAGCAGCAATTTTTGAGTGGCCAGTCACTGTCTATTATGAAGATACCGACGCTGGTGGTGTCGTTTATCACTCAAACTATCTTAAGTTTTTTGAGCGAGCGCGTACTGAGCTACTTCGCACCATTGGTGTTTCGCAACAAACTCTATTGGAACAAAACATCGGTTTTGTAGTCCGACACATGGATATTGATTTTTTGCAGGGTGCATGTCTTGACGATCACCTTGTAGTAAAAACATCTATCTCTGACCTAAAGAAAGCTTCTCTCATATTCTGTCAGGAGATCGTTAATCCTGATGAGGCGATATTGTGTAAGGCAAAGGTTAAGGTAGCATGTATCGATAATATAAAAATGAGGCCAAAAGCTATGCCTCAATCAATCGTTATGGAGCTTACAAACAGTGAACGCTGATATTTCGATGCTAGGCCTATTCTTACAAGCAAGCTTGCTGGTAAAAATGGTTATGCTGATTCTTTTGGGTATGTCTATCGTATCTTGGGCGATGATCATCAAGCGCAGCAAAGTGCTTTCCCAAGCATCGAAAGATGCAGAAGCGTTTGAAGATAAATTCTGGTCAGGAACGGATCTATCCATCTTGTACCAAAATGCAAAAAAACGTAAAGACGACCTTGCTGGCACAGAAGAGATTTTCTACTCAGGCTTTACCGAGTTTGCTCGTCTTCGTAAATCAAACGCAGATTCACCAGACTTCATCATGGAAGGGACTGGCCGCTCAATGCGTGTTGCGGTTGCCCGTGAAGTGGACGAGCTTGAAACTAGCTTGCCGTTCCTTGCAACGGTAGGCTCTATCAGCCCATACATCGGCCTGTTCGGTACGGTATGGGGCATCATGCATTCCTTTATCGCGTTAGGTCAAGTGAAGCAGGCAACGCTAGCTATGGTTGCACCAGGCATCGCCGAAGCACTCATCGCGACAGCGATGGGCCTCTTTGCGGCAATCCCGGCAGTAATGGCCTACAACCGCCTAAGTAATAAAGTCGGTAAACTTGAGCACAACTATGCGACTTTCTCTGAAGAGTTCCACAGTATCTTGCACCGCCAAGCGATGGCGGGTCGAGACGCTTCAAGTAAGGAATAAGCGTCATGGCTGGCTACCAACGTAAAAAGCGTAAGATGACCGCAGAGATTAACGTCGTACCTTATATCGACGTTATGCTGGTTCTGCTGATCATCTTCATGGTGACGTCTCCCTTTGTCACACAAGGGGTAGATGTTGAGCTACCAAAAACAGCGACCGCTAAACCAGCTTCTGAATTGGCTGGTGATAGTGACGCGAGCTTTATCATTGTCGAGATCGATAAAGACGGTAACCTGGGTTTGAGTGTTAACGATGAGGATGTCACGCGTGGCATTTCACTTCAGGATATTATTGTGCGTGTCAAAGCGGAGTTATCGCTTAAGCCCGATTCTCCAGTGGCAGTGGGTGGTGATGCCGCTACACCTTACGCTGAAGTTGTTTTAGTTCTTGATGAACTGAGTCGTGCCGGTATCCCTAAAGTAGGGCTGCTGACTGACATTAAGGAATAGCGTTAGTCATTCATGAAAGAAAATAACAAGAAGAAAAGTGATTACAAAAAGCCGATAGCAATATCGGCAGGTTTGCATGCGCTTTTGATTGTTGCGCTGATATGGGGAACTGACTTCACCATGTCAAAACCCGAGCCAGTTGGTCGTTTGGTACAAGCGGTTGTTATTGATCCGGCTATGGTGCGCGAACAAGCGCAGCAAATTCGTAGTCAGCGTGAACAAGCGGCGAAGAAAGAGCAGGAAAGGCTCGATAAACTGCGTCGTGAAAGCGAACAGTTAGAAAAGAATCGTAAGGCAGAAGAAGAACGTATTCGCAAGCTGAAAGAGCAGCAAGTGAAAGAGGCCAAAGCAGCTCGTGAAGCTGAGAAGCAACGAGTAGCCAAAGAGAAAGAACGCAAGGCCGAAGAACTGCGTACTAAGAAAGAAAAAGAGCGTGTAGCGAAATTAGAAGCTGAGCGAAAGGCCAAAGAACAAGCGGTTAAAAAAGCGGAAAAAGAGCGTCTAGCGAAAGAAGCGGCGATTGCAAAAGCAGAGCAAGAACGTATTGAACGTGAAAAGGCCGCCAAAGCTGCGCAAGAAAAAGCTAAGCGTGAACGTGAAGCAGCAGAAAAGGCGGAAAAAGAACGCATCGCGAAAGAAAAAGCGGCAAAAGAGGCGGCTGAAAAAGCGCGTAAAGAGAAAGAACGTCTAGAGCGTCTTGAACGTGAACGCAAAGAGCAAGAAGCGGCGTTGAACGATATCTTTGCCGGTCTAGAGTCGGAATCTGAGGCGAACACTTCAGCGCGCTCAAGTCATGTTAGCAGTGAAGCGGATCGTTATGGCGCGATCTATACCCAGCTCATCCAGCAAAATTTATTGTTGGAGGACAGCTTTAGGGGAAAGTCCTGCCGAGTTAATTTGCGTCTAATCCCTACCGGAGCCGACGCGATTGTCGGTAGTCTTTCGGTATTAGATGGTGATAGCCGATTGTGCGCCGCAACTAAGCGTGCCGTCGCACAAGTAAACAGCTTTCCATTGCCTAAAGACCCAGACGTGGTCAGCAAGGTCAAGAATATTAACCTAACTGTAGTACCTGATTTATAAGGAATTGCTTGTGTTAAAGCGACTAATAATAGGATATGTGCTCACTGTGATGAGTGTATTCCAAACTGCGAATGCGGCGTTGGAACTGGTGATTACGGATGGTATCGATTCGGCTCGTCCGATAGCTATCGTCCCATTTAAGTGGGAAGGCAACACTAAACTTCCTGAAGATGTGTCAAAGGTAATTGCCTCAGACCTTCAGCGCAGTGGTAAATTTAGCCCTGTTGCGACCAGCAAAATGCCACAAACACCATACAACGAATCAGAAGTCGACTTTGGTGCATGGACTGGCTTAGGTGTTGATGCGTTAGTGACGGGCTCTATCAGTCAAAACGCAGAAGGCAACTACGTCATTAACTACCAATTGGTTGATGTGGTACGTGGCCAATTGACCCAAGGTCAAAGTAAAGCGCTGAGTGACGATGGTCAGCTTGTACTGTCAAAAGATCACGTGATCTTTAACAAACGTGCGACAGTGCCTGGCAAGCGTTTAAGAGAGTACGCGCACCGTATCTCTGACTTGGTATATGAAGCGTTAACAGGCGAAAAGGGGGCGTTCCTAACACGTATCGCTTATGTGGTTGTGAGCGACAAAGATCAGTTCCCTTATCAACTGCGCGTATCAGATTACGATGGTCACAACGAGCGCCTAGTATTGCGTTCAAAGCAGCCGCTGATGTCACCAGCGTGGTCTCCTGACGGCAAGAAGCTAGCCTATGTCAGCTTCCAGAATGGTCAGGCGGAAATTTTTATCATGAACATCTACACCGGTGAGCGTGAAAAGATATCGTCATACCCGCGTCACAATGGTGCGCCAAGATTCTCACCAGACGGCAGTAAGCTGGCACTGGTTCTGTCTAAAACCGGTAGCCTGCAGGTTTATATTCTGGACCTAAAGACTCGTAAGCTGACGCAAATTACTCGCGGCCGATCGAACAATACTGAACCGTTTTGGCATCCCGATGGCAAATCTCTCGTCTTTACATCGGATCGGGGTGGAAAACCGCAAATTTATCAAGTAGATTTGGCGAATGGCTCGACTAACCGCCTTACTTGGCAAGGTAGTCAGAACTTAGGTGGTCAAATCACACCTGATGGCCGTTTCTTAGTTATGGTCAACCGCAGCAACTCTGGTTTCAATCTCGCTAAACTTGATTTGGAAACAGGTGCCATGCAGACGCTTACTAAGACACTGCTTGATGAATCACCAAGCATTGCGCCAAACGGCGGCATGGTGATTTATAGCTCTACTTATAATAAATCTAACGTGCTTTCAATGGTTTCCATTGATGGGCGCTTTAAAGCAAGATTACCCGTAACTAACGGACGTGTTCGTGCACCAGCATGGTCGCCGTTCTTGTAACGAGTAACAATTACAATAAAGGAAAAATCAACAATGCAACTTAATAAGGTTCTTAAAGGGCTTCTAATTGCGCTACCGGTACTAGCAGTTACAGCATGTAGCTCAAGCGATGATGCAGCAAACGCGTCTGGTTCAACTGAAACTAACCAAACTCAAGTCGTTGACAACAACACAGCTGTATCTCCAATCGATGCAAATAGTCAACTAACGGAGCAAGAGCTAAAAGAGCAAGAACTACGCGAAACTCAAACTATCTACTTCGCTTTCGACAACGCGACTATCGCGGGTGACTACGAAGAAATGCTAGCTGCACACGCTGCATACCTAAGCAAAAACCCAGCTCTAAAAGTGACTATCGAAGGTCACGCGGACGAGCGTGGTACTCCTGAGTACAACATCGCACTAGGTGAGCGCCGTGCTAATGCAGTTGCTAAATATCTACAAGCGCTAGGTGTTCAAGCTGATCAAATCTCTATCGTTAGCTACGGTGAAGAGAAACCACTTCTTCTAGGTCAATCAGAAGATGTATACGCTAAGAACCGCCGCGCAGTTCTAGTGTACTAATCAAGGGATTAGCCTATGTTCAGTAACCTTAAGCGCGTTGTTACGCTTACGTTACTGGCAAGTGCAGCGGGCAATGTGCTCGCTGCACCAGCTCCAGTATCCGATCTAAGCGGTAGCAACACCGCCACTTCTTCATCGTCAGTTCGTGGTAACGAGTCTGATGTCCAGCGCTTAGAGCGCCTATTGGAAAACCGTAATCGTGTACAGTTGCAAATGCAGCAACAGTTAGACGATATGGCTCTAGATATCAGTGACTTGCGTGGTCAACTAGAGAAAAGCAACTACGATATGCAGCAAATGCTAAAGCGCCAACGTGAATTGTTCATTGAACTGGACAAAGTACGCAGCCAAGCATCAACGCCTGCCGCTCAAACAGAAACTAAAACGCCAGAGAAACAAACCGGTGGCACATTCAGCTCTAATGTTGATGAACAAACTGCTTACCAAAACTCGGTTGATTTGATTCTGAAAAAGCGTGATTACACCGGTGCGATTGCTTCATTTCAGCAGTTCCAAAAGGACTACCCAGATTCGACCTTCACACCTAACTCTCATTACTGGTTAGGTCAGCTTTATTTCGCTAAGAAGCAAGATAAAGATGCGGTGAAGAGCTTCGCAGCGGTAGTAGCTTACAAAGATTCAAATAAACGTGCTGATGCGCTAGTTAAGCTTGGCGATATCGCTCAGCGTAACAATAACGCAGAGCAAGCGAAGAAGTACTATCAACAAGTCGTTGATGAGTATCCAAATAGCGCATCGGCCAAACTGGCCCAAGAGCGTTTATAATCGAGATACTTTCTCAAAATCTAAAAGGAGCGTTTGATGCTCCTTTTTGTTCTATATCTAATTTGACTCGAAACTGGCATCTACTCTGTCGTTAAGGTTACAATACTCGGATTACTGGAAGTAGCGTAGCGCAAGAGCAATGAGCCACATATTAGATACAATCGAGACAGTTTACCCATTCCCACCAAAACCAGTTCCGCTATCAGAAGAAGAAAAACAAGCGTATACCGCTAATATTAAAAAGCTTCTGAAAGAGAAAGACGCGGTTTTGATTGCCCATTACTATACCGATCCTGAAATTCAAGCATTGGCTGAAGAGACAGGCGGTTTTGTTGGCGATTCTCTTGAAATGGCCAAATTTGGCAACCGTCACCCAGCAAGCACCCTGATTATAGGTGGTGTGCGCTTTATGGGTGAATCTGCCAAGATCCTAACGCCTGAGAAACGCATCTTAATGCCAACGCTTGAAGCAGAGTGTTCGCTTGATTTAGGTTGTCCTGCTGACAAGTTCTCTGAGTTCTGCGACGCGCACCCTGACCATACCGTTGTTGTGTACGCCAATACTTCAGCAGCGGTTAAAGCTCGCGCTGACTGGGTGGTAACATCGAGTATCGCTCTTGAGATAGTTGAACACTTAGACGCAGAAGATAAACCTATTATTTGGGGCCCAGACCGTCACCTAGGTTCTTACATCTCAAATAAAACTGGCGCAGACATGTTGCTGTGGCAAGGCGAGTGTATCGTTCACGATGAGTTCTCCGCTGACGCTCTACGCAAGATGAAGTCTGTCTACCCAGACGCGGCTATCCTTGTTCACCCAGAGTCACCAGCGAGCGTTGTTGAGCTTGCAGACGCCGTGGGCTCAACAAGTCAGCTTATCAAGGCAGCCAAAGAGCTTCCGCACCAGCAGATGATTGTGGCAACGGATAAAGGCATCTTCTTTAAGATGCAACAATTAGTGCCAGAGAAAGAGCTAATTGAAGCGCCGACGGCCGGTGCAGGTGCAACTTGTCGCAGCTGTGCACACTGTCCTTGGATGGCGATGAACGGTCTGAAAGCGATTGAAGCTGCGCTTCGTGAAGGTGGTGCAGAGCACGAAATCTTTGTTGATGAAGCGCTGCGTGTTAAGTCTCTTATCCCGCTGAACCGAATGTTAGATTTCGCAGAACAGCTCAATATGCAAGTCAAAGGCAATGCATAAATAGAGAGCTATCACACTTCTTAAAACCAGCCACACTTGGCTGGTTTTTTTATGTTTGTGGTTAGGCTTAAATACAATCACAGTGTTTCATTAAGGAGTGTTATGACTCTTTGGTTATCATTTAAAAAGTGGCTGAACTCCCATCTATTTAACCTCAGCAATCGCAATCTGGCCTTTTTGGTGCTTGCCTATATTGCACTCTCTTGGGGTTTACTAACGCTAAGTGGTGAGCGTTCACTGACACATGACCTATCTACTTTCGTTTACTTCTTAATGGTAACGGCCTCAACGGTTGGCTATGGGGATCACTCTCCAGAGACAGCAGCAGGTAAGTGGGTGGTGATCTTGTTTGTTATCCCAGGTGGTTTGACCCTTTTTGCGGCATTGATTGGTCGCTTAGCAACAGGCGCAGTCGAGTACTGGCGCGCAGGAATATTAGGTAAACGGAGAGTTGGTGTGGAAAATCACATATTGCTATTAGGTTGGAACGGTCAACGTACGATGCATCTGATTCGCATGCTACAACACGAAGAAGAGGGCAAACGTCCGATCGTGTTATGTAGCCGCTCAGATATTGAGAATCCGCTACCTGGTCAAATAGGCTTCGTTAAAGTGAACAGCTATACCGATGCTCAAGAGATGGAAAAAGCCGCAATTGATAAAGCGAGCTGCATTGTGGTGGATAACCTAGAAGATGACATTACGCTTTCTGCTGCGCTATACAGTGCCAACATTAACCCTAAGGCCCACTTGCTGGCTTACTTCAAAGACGAAGCGCTGAGTAACCTTCTGAACCAGCACTGCCCAAATGCCGAGTGTATTCCTGCGGTAGGGGCAGAAATGTTAGCCAAAGCGGCGGTCGACCCAGGTTCTAGTGCGTTGCACCAAGAGCTACTGGCATCAACGCGTGGTATGACTCAGTATTCAACTACATATCCAGCAAATTTAAATGGAATAACGGTCGACAGCGCGTTTCATTATATGAAGAAAGAGTATCAGGCCACCTTAATAGCGCTTGATATCGGCAATGGAATTGAACTCAACCCAGAGCTAGAGCGAGAAGTCCCTGCGGGGAGCAAACTGTTTTATATTGCTGATGAGCGAATTGAATCGTTTGATTGGGCAGTATTAAACAAGGTCAACTAAAACCAAGAGGGGGCTCGCAAGCCCCCTTTGAATATTGGTCGATAACGCTACTTTGCCACGTTACCTGCAACGTTTAGCGCATCCCATGTACGTGCGAATGGTGGTGCGTAGCAAAAATCCATATAGCCTAGCTGCTGCGTCGTCATCTTAGCCGTGATGGCAACAGCGAGTGCGTTGATTCGGCCGACAGCACCTTTCTTACCTACGATTTCGCCACCAAGCAGTACATTGGTTTCTGGGTGGTAAACCAGCTTCACTTTAATGTCTTCTTGACCTGGGTAGTAGTCAGTTTGATTCTTATCTGAAATGGTTGAAACCTTCACTTCTAAACCGTGTTCTTTAGCTAGAAGTTCTGATACGCCTGTACATGCCAGTTCGTAGTCCAACACTTTTAAGCAAGACGAGCCTAAGAAACCACTCATGTAAGTGTCTTTACCTGCAAGTTTATCCGCCATCATGCGCGCTTGTTTGTTGGCTGTGGTTGCAAGTGGAACATACACTGACTTGCCTAGCGTCATGTGGTGAACCACCGCGCAGTCACCAACAGCATAAATATTAGCGTCTTCTGTTGCGCCAAACTCGTCTACGAGCAATGCACCGTTCGCGGCTTTTGGTAACTCGAATGCTTCTGTGTTTGGTTTAAAGCCAAGTGACATGATCACGACATCTGCTTCCACATTGCCATTGTCGGTTTCTACGATGTAACCGCCATGCTCGGCGTCGCGAATCGCTGCTACGCTGCAACCAGTTTTAAGCTCTGCACCTGATTCACGAATCGCACCTTCTACTACCTCGATCATTTCAGGGCTGAACTGGCGGCTCATTACGTGTTGCTCACGTTCAATGATGGTGACGTGCTTATTTAATAGGTGCGCTGCATCGAACACTTCAAGGCCGATAAAGCCACCACCGATAACGCAAACACGTTGTTTGTTGCTGTCCTTAAGCGCTTCCTTGACCGCCAAACCATCTTCCATGCTGGTTAGCGTGTATACGTGTTCTGGGTTGAACTCGCCAAACGATGGCACGATTGGACGCGCGCCCGTGGCAATCACCAACATATCGTAATCGATAGTGCTTTCTTCACCTTGGTGACGAACTTTAATCTGCTTTTCAACGGGGTCTAGAGCGACAATTTCAGTTTCAATGCGCACGTCTAAACCAGATTTAATCGCTTGTTCTGGCGTACGAGAGATCATGCGCTCAGTGTCATCAAACATGCCACCAGCAAAGTAAGGTAAACCACACGCACCGAACGAGATGTAATCACGCTTATCAAGCACAATCACTTCATCTGATGGCTGATTACGTTTGTATTTCGCTGCGAAACTCATACCAGCAGCGCTACCGCCTACGACAACAACTTTCATATTTATTACCTAAATAACCTGAACTCAGGAAAAACGGAGAGCACCCGCGTTGGGTGCTCTTTATTAAGTTTGGAAATTACACTGCTGCTTCTTTTGTTACTGTTGCAGTAACATCAGCGTTGTATTGCTCGTTGTTCAATGAGCCATTCTTCTTCGCGGTTAGCACGCCAGACAACATAGAGCCAGAGATGTTAAGCGCAGTACGTGCCATATCGATAAGAGCTTCGATAGAAACCAGAATCGCCACAACCGTGATGTCTAGACCCATGATGGTCAGTACAGCCACTGCTGCAAACGTTGCACCACCACCAACACCTGCGATACCGAATGAAGCAATCGCGATTACAGCAATCAGTTGTAGGATGAAGCCTAGGTCAACTGGCATGCCCATTACTTGTGCCGCCATGATAGCTAGCATTGCTGGGTAGATACCTGCACAACCGTTCTGACCGATACTGGTACCGAATGTTGCTGACATGTTTGCTGTTTCTTCGTCCACACCTAGACGTTGAGTTTGAGTTTCAACGTTTAGTGGGATTGCCGCCATGCTTGAGCGAGAACCGAAGCCAAATACTAGCACTGGCCAGATTTTCTTCATGAACTTCGCAGGAGACAGACCGAACATAGACACCATCACGAAGTGGATAGCGAACATTACACCGATTGCCACGTAACTTGCTAGTAGGAAGCGACCCATTTCTGCTAGTGCGAACAAATCGTTTGTCATCATGAACGTGGTCATCAGAGCGAATACACCGTAAGGCGTCAGCTTCAGAATCTCACGTACCATAGAAAGTACCACTTCTTTTGCAGAGTTGATGAAATCAACGAAGTTTTGTACTTTCTCAGGCTTACGGTTTTTCACTTGCAGGATACAGTAGCCAAGGAACATACCGAACAATACCGTTGATAGCGTCGAAGTACGTTGAGAACCCGTTAGCATGTCAAATATGTTGGTTGGGATGATAGACAACGCCATACCTGATAGACCGCTGCTCGCCATCGCATCTTGTGTTGCAATCAGAGAGTCACCACGAGCTTCAATAGCACTGTTAGTTCCGATAGTGCTGACTAATGCGTTTGCATCGATACCGAATAGGTAAATACTTGCGATGCCCACTGCGGCAGAGATAGCACAAGTGAAAAGTAGAATACCGATGATTTTTGGTGCGATACGCGATAGTGCACCGCCGCCTTCTACGTTCATGATCGAAGAGATCATCGCCACAAATACTAGTGGGATTACGATCATTTGTAGAAGCTTGATGTAGCCTTTACCGAACACAGAAATCAGTTCAGCAAAACCTGTCGTTGCAACGTTGCCTACACCGAATACGAGCTGAATCGCACCGCCGAATAACAGGCCAGCAGCAAGCGCACTCAGTACGCGGAAGTTAAAGCTTTTCTTTTGTTTTTTGAAGTTCGCAAGTAATGCATAGAACCCAAAGAACAGGATGCTTAATCCAATAAATGAAACGCTCATGAGAATCTCCTATTGATACCCATTTATGTCCGAAAATCGGTTACTTTTTGTATGCAATGGCTTCAACTTCAACCAATGCGTCTTTTGGTAGTCTTGCTGCTTCAACACAAGAGCGAGCTGGTGCGTTTTCTGTACCAAATACCTCTGTATACACTTCGTTAAATGCGGCGAAGTTTTCCATATCTGATAGGAAACATGTCGTCTTTAACACTGTGTCTAAGCCTGCACCGCTAGCTTCTAGAACCGCTTTTAAGTTCTCTAGAGACTGACGAGCTTGCTCTTTAATGCCGCCTTCAACAAACTGCATGGTATTTGGAACCAGTGGTAGTTGGCCTGATGTGTAAACCATGTCACCGTAACTTGTACCTTGAGAGTAAGGGCCGATAGCGGCTGGGGCTTGCTCAGTAGAAATGATCTGTTTCACAATATAACTCCTAAGTTATTAACTTTATTCTGATTTAAATTCACGGATAAACTTGTAAACCGCCTGACGGCTGATCCCAAGTTGCTCTGATACTTGTGTGGTCGTCTCTTTAAGCTCGAATACGCCGTTATCAAACAGGCAGCGAATAATGGCTTTGTTGCGGCCTTTTGCTGAAATCGTCTCGTCTTGATCCACTTCTTGCGTCGCTGCACTCAACGCTTGCTTGATGACATCATTGGCGTTGTTGCTGAACGTTTCGCTGACTAGGGTTTGCGATACATTGCATTGCGGCATCAGTGTTTTGACGATTTCTGGGAATGGGAAAGATAAGTTCATGTTGATGCACAGCATGCCAATCGGCTTTTTCTCTGGACCAGCCAAAATGCACGTGGTCGATTTCAGTAGCGAGCCATCGGCTGCATTGGTGAAATAACTCTTCGGAGAAACCTCGCCCGTTTTCTCGAATGTGCTCCACATACGTAGACCCAAATCGGTGATCGGCGAGCCAATTTCACGGCCGGTATGATGACCATTAACAATCTTCACGACTGAATTTTCTAAGCTTTCAAATGAATGAATAACCACTTCGCAGTAAGGGCCAATCAAATCAGCAATTGTGTCTGCCAAGCGAAAATAGTTGCTTAAACATTCTCTGTCTTCATCGGTGAATCGAACTTGCTTTACACTCTTCATCTTGGTTTACATTTTTGAACTCAATGACTGTAAATTACTTCTTTCGGGTTAGTTGAGCAATACAGAGTAAACTTCTGTAAACCATAAATTCACGCCTAAAACACCAGAAAAAAGCGAAGAATTGATCGAAATCACGCGCAATAGTTGAACAAGATCACCAAAAACATATGAGTCAGGTTTAATTTCTTAAACTTCATCAAAGTTTAAATATTTAAAATCAAAGATTCCATTTTTGAACATTTTAATGATCTAGAACAAATTCCCAAGTTTGCTAAAGATCACTAATGGCTATTAGTGTGACTGTTTTCATTTGTTTGCGTGATGTAAGGGCTGGTTTTGATGAGGGAAAGGGGTATTGAGTGAAGAAAGGAAGTATTAGAAATGGGGCGAAGTTAGCCCCATTAATATTTAATCTAGCAAGCTGAACTTAGTTTGATTCAGCCAGAGTCACGCCGCGCATCGTTAGGCCACACAGCATGGTTGGCATCGCGTTGAAGATTTCTTCAAACTGCTCTAGGCCTTGAATGCCTTGCTCTGCTAATGTCGCAATCGATGTTTCTGGATCGTAAAGCATGCTCAAAGACAAAATCACGCCACCAAGTAGTGCGCTGTCTTCTGTTCCATCTGGCATGATGGTTTCCCAATCATCTCTAGAAAGCTGCCAGCCTTGAAGCAGGCCTTCACAGAAGTCACGAGTTTGCGCTGTCACAATATCTTCTTCATCAAGCGTACAGCCTTCAGGCCACTGCCAGGTATTATCAAGTAATGCAGGGCGGTATTGATTCCAAAGGGCAATGATGTGCTCAATGTAAGTTTCGAGCTGCTCGCCATCGCTAAATGGTGCCACTTCTTCACCACCCCAAAGGAACGGTAGCCACTCTTCAGGTGGAAGAATATTAGGCGCAGCGGCCATTGCAGTAACGAAACCGTAGGTCTTAGCTTCGTTAATTAGTTTATCTTCTAGCTCTGGCAATGACAGCAGTTGTTGTAAAGTCAAAATAGACACCCTATTACAGTCAGGACTTGTGATGAGGCAATGGTAACAGCCAACACATAAGAGAAAAAGGTTGCTGCATTGATATATTCGCTATAATTTTTAATAAACAACAAAAATTCAAAGATTTATGGATATACGCTCGTCACTAAAAAGGAAGAGTATCATTGCCTTAGCTATTTATTTAGCTGTGGCGGTTGGTTTGATCGGTACGATTAACTATATGGTGGTGGAGCCTCCTACGCGCGCTCAGCTAGAGCGAAACCTTGAATTACGCACAGAACTCATCTCTACTCAAATCAAAGAGCCCCTCAATAAATCGTTAGGCATTTTGCAGGGCATCGTCAGTATTGGTAGTACTGACGAATCACAAGATCACCAAGCTTACCTTCTACACAAACTGGTCTCTCAGATCGACGATATAACGGTAAGTGGTGGGTTATGGCCTGTTCCTTATTCGATTGATAAAAATAGTGAATTTAGCAGTCTTTTTTTTAGTCGCGCCAGTGATGGTCAAGTGGATAGAATCTACTCGTGGGACAACCCGGCATCCGGTGGCTATATCAAAGAGTCTTGGTATACCTCGGTCGTGAATAAGCCTCAAGGCACCGTCTCTTGGTCGCCAGTTTATATTGACTCGTTCACACATGTGCAAATGATTACAGCATCGTCGCCTTATTACAATAATGGCGAATTTGCTGGCGTGGCGACGGTGGATATCTCCCTTGAATCATTGGTCGAGTTTGTGCGTCTGCATGCTGAAGAGTACGACTTAGGGGTGATTTTACGTGACGGTTATGGTGATGTGGTCACGGAATACAACTTTCAGCTCGCGGAAAACATCTACATCAGTAAGCACACCTTTGGCGACTTTAACTGGAGCGTCGATGTTGTTAACGCTAAGCGACTGGTAGCCGAACAAGTTTATGATGTGGTTTCAAAAGTTGAAGCTGTGATTGTACCTTTCATGCTAGCGTTCGTAATGCTTGGTTATTTTTTGATTAACCGCTTTCTTATCTCTCCAGTTGTGGTTGTCGCCAGAAGTGTGCAGGAATCCAAAGAAGGCGGCAGTATCGATCTGACGTACAACAGCAACGATGAGATCAAATACCTGATCGACTCCTTTAATCAGAAAACCGTCTATCTCGAAGAAGAGAAGGTTAAAGCCCAAGCCTCAACCAAAGCCAAAAGTGCCTTCTTAGCCACGTTATCACATGAGATCAGAACGCCAATGAATGGTGTACTGGGTACCGCTCAGATATTACTCAAAACTGATTTAACCAGTGAGCAACGCAAACATATGAAGACTTTGTACGAGTCGGGCGAGCATATGATGACGCTACTTAACGAGATCCTAGATTTCTCTAAAGTCGAGCAGGGGCATCTAGAGCTAGAGCGTGCGCCATTCCCGTTAAAAGCCATTATTGGCAGTATCAACAGTGTGTATTACACCTTGTGTTCTGAAAAAGGTTTGCAGTTCAAAGTCTACTCTGAAGTACCAGAGAGTCGTTGGTATCGCTGTGACAAAGCAAGGTTAAGGCAGATCTTGTTTAATCTGCTTAATAACGCGGTTAAGTTTACCTCTCGTGGTTATGTAGAAGTTAGCTTTAAAGAAGAGTACAGAAACGACCGTAACTTTTTAATCATTCAAGTACGTGATACAGGGATAGGGGTAGACAAAGCCGTTCAGGAAAAAATCTTCAAACCCTTTGAACAAGCGGAGTCCTCAACCACTCGACGTTTTGGCGGCACTGGACTTGGCCTTGCCATCGTCAAGCAGCTTTGTGATTTGATGGACGGTGAGATCAAATTGACCAGTGAAGTAGGGATTGGCTCAAGTTTTGAAGTCGCGCTTCAGGTAGATATTGGTGAAGCGATCTTTGCTGAATATCAAGAGCGCAGGAGCCTCGATTACCACGGATTAAAAGCACTCATTGTGGAAGATAACCGCACTAACTCGATCATCCTAAATACCTTTATGACCAACAAAGGGTTTTCGTGTGAATGCGTTGAAAATGGTGAGCTGGCAGTACATGAGATTAGAACTGGCGAATATGATCTTGTTTTGATGGACAACCATATGCCAGTAATGGATGGGGTCGAAGCGACCGCCGTTATTCGCGGTTTAAGCGGCGAAAGGTCTAAAGTACTAATACTTGGTTGTACTGCTGATGTGTTCAAAGATACTTGGCAGAACATGTTAAATTCGGGGGTGAATTATATTATCTCTAAGCCAGTTGATGAAACCGAACTTGATGATGCGCTGCTGAGTCATTCTGAGCTGCTGTATCAGTTTAAACCCCACTTATTGAATTCACCGCTCAATAATGGAGAGATCGAGTTAGAAGAACCTTTAATGATGTTCTTTATGGCGATTGAAAACGAAAATCTTCTTTATGCTCGCGAGAGCTTTAACCAAATTCAACACCAGTTAGAAGCGATTCAGTCTCCTGCATTGGAAGCGAACCTTGCCAACATTGAGCACCACTTAGTTGCTGGCAACTTTCCTCCGCAAGATGAGTTAGACGTACTGACTGTACTAGTAAAAGATTTCTGTAATTAAATTACGTTGATTTGGTTGTTTGTTGAACAGTGATTTGATTGTTAGTGTATATGTCTAATTTTATTACTGATTTTGGTTGTTTATTTACCATATTGTTTTAACTTTGAAATCTAAAACTGCAATTTTAATGATTTAATGGCGATATTAACTAGCCTATCAGGTTGGTTTTGGGTGTTTATTCTGTCGTTTATTTAAAAGTGTAGTTTTTTGTGTTGGAGTTGAAATGAAGTCTCGTGGGCCTTTTTGTATCCGTAACGCCGCGGCTGATACGTTTGCGATGGTAGTTTTCTGCTTTGTGTCTGGCATGATCATTGAGATCTTTATTTCAGGCATGACCTTTGAACAATCTTTAGCGTCTCGAACACTTTCGATCCCTGTTAACATCGCGATTGCCTTCCCATATGGGTTGTTCCGAGACTACGTTTTACGCCAAGGCGCTCGTATCTCAGACACTGGCGTAATGAAGAATATCTCAGACCTAGTGGCTTACGTGTTGTTCCAGTCACCTGTGTACGCAGCAATTTTGTTCACCGTTGGCGCATCAACCGATCAAATTATTACCGCAGTTACTTCTAATGCCGTGGTATCTTGCGGTATGGGCGTGCTATACGGCTACTTCCTAGATATGTGCCGCAAGTGGTTCCGCGTTCCGGGCTACTACCAAGAAATTTAAAGGCAAGAAGCATAAGGGCAGGACGCTGAATTCAAGATGAGCAATTTACTCAGCTAACCATTATTTAAGAAAGACGCCCAATGGCGTCTTTCTTTCGTTTGGAACTAACTTCCGGATTTATGCTAAATGCTCAAGTGTCGGATAATCCGTATAGCCATGCTCATTGCCCCCAAATAGTGTTGAGCCGTCTAGCTCTGCCAGAGGTTTTTGGTGCTGTAAGCGCGCCACCAAATCTGGGTTAGACACAAATGGGCGTCCAAACGCGACTAAATCTGCATAACCTTTCTCAAGTACTTCGTCAGCACGCTCTTGGGTGTAACTGCCAGCGACGATAATCGTGTTGGTGAAGTATTCGCGCAGCTCGATGCGGAAGCTTTCTGGAATCACTGGTGCGTCGTCCCAATCCGCTTCAGACAGGTGTAAGTACGCAATATCACGAGCTTGAAGTTGTTTCGATGCATCGAGGATAGTCGGAACAATGTCTGGGCAGTTCATGTCTTTGAAAGTGATGAAAGGGGCAAGTCGTACTCCCACTTTGTTGGCACCAATGGCTTCGCTCACCGCATCGACCACTTCTAATAAGAAGCGAAGTCGGTTTTCGCGTGTACCGCCATAGTTGTCGGTTCTGTGGTTTGAATTGGTACGTAGGAACTGGTCAATCAGGTAACCATTACCGCCGTGGATTTCGACGCCATCGAAGCCTGCTTCAATCGCACGTTTCGCTGCATGGGCGAAATCACTCACAACACGGTCAATATCGGCTTGAGTCATGGCTCGTGGCTCTACACAATCGACCATGTTGCCATTGCCCTGTTCGTCAGAAATCCACACTTGGGTTTCTACAGGTTTTAGTGCTGATGGTGCAATAGGCTGTTCACCTTTTTGGAATGTCGGGTGTGATACACGACCAACATGCCATAACTGACAAAACATAGCAGCGCCTTGCTCTTTTGCTGCTTGAGTGACGGTTTTCCAGCCAGCTACTTGCTCATCAGTGTAGACGCCTGGCGTGAACGAGTAACCCTGTGAATCGTCTGAAATCTGGGTGGCTTCAGAGATAATTAAGCCCGCGGTTGCGCGCTGCTTGTAGTAAGTCGCCATCATTTGGTTTGGTATGTTACCCGGTTGGCTGGTACGCGCACGGGTCATTGGTGCCATAACTACGCGGTTTTGTAGAGTCAGTTGTTTTAGTTCTGTTGGTTCAAATAGCTTACTCATGATCGGTTCCTTATTTAAGTAGTGGCACTTGAGTTTTTTGGCTTACTGATTCCATCCAGTGTTCGACGGCACTATCCCATTGTATTTCGGGTGCGCTAAAGAAGCCGCGTAAAATTGAGAATAGGATGGCTTCATCAACCAAACTCACATGCTGGTAGGAATCGAGATTCAACACGCTTTTCGCACGCTCGATGATCACTTCGACCTCTTTAGCAATGTTTGGTGTGTCTTGCAGCAGTGCATCAAAATTGAGTGCGTCCGTTTCCTTTTTCGCACGCCAAGCCTGTTGTGCCGATGGAGTAGTAAATTCTGGCAGGTTCATCTTTGACCATCTTGGGTATCCCACTTTTTGTAGGGGAAGAAAAGCCGCTTTTTGCCAGTCTAGAACCTGCTGCGATGGTTGATTTGTCTCATTCGACGTTGCTAACTCAAGGAAGTGACCGATGATGTCTAGGCTTTCGGCCATTGCTTCACCGTTGTCCTTGATCAGAAGTGGTACTTGCTTAGTTCCAATCAGGTCTGTTGTGGTTTTTTCGTCGTCATAAGCAATATTGATGACGTCGAGTTGGATATTTAGTATGCCAGCAACGTAGCGAACACGGGCACTAAATGGGCAATGTTCGTAAATGTAAAGTTTCATCGTGTTTTCCTTTTGTTTTGTATTGGGGCGTCGCCTTTAATTTCTCTGTTATCTACTTTGGTGCCATGCTTTTTATCGCTCTGGCACCTTGTATTTATTTGCTGTTAGCCAAGCAGGGCACCACCATCGACATCAATCACAGTACCTGTCATATAGGTATTTTCGATAAGGAGTAGGTAAGCTTTTGCCACGTCACTAGCATCACCGACTTTACCGACAGGTAAGCTATTTTTGGTGCGCTCATACATCGCATTTCTATCTTCTTCATTCATACCTTGGTACGCCTCAGTTTTGGTTAAGCCAGGGCTAACAGCGTTGACACGAATAGGAGCAAGCTCTTTGGCTAACACTTTTGTTGTCGCTTCAATGGCGGCATTGATTGCTGTTTTAACATAAGTGCCCGCCACAACTTTTCTCGAAAGCATTCCAGAGGTCAGTGTGATTGAGCCGCCTTTTTTGAGGTAGCGAGCCCCTTGTTTAGCCGCGCTAATTGCACCCCAGAATTTAGTATCAAATGCGTATTTAGCTTGAGCAAGCTCAACATCTACAACTTTTCCCCCTGGTGCATATGAACCGGCAGTGATAATGAGGTGATCAAAAGCACCAACATTTTCAAAGTACTGGCATATTGATTGCTCATCAGTAATATCTAAGCCCGTTTTACGACTCGCTACATGGACAATGGCATCGTTGTTTTCAAGCTGTTTACAAAGTTCCGCACCAATCCCTGATGTGCCACCGATGACGACATAAACGGTTTGCTCTTTACTCATGATTTTTAGCTCCAAAATTGTTTTGATGTGATTCAGTATATTGATTGGAATAAATTTGATAATTCGTTAATATTCAAATTGATTATTCATCTGAACAAAACAATGGTGTTTGAGGAGAGTTCGTGGACAAGTTTTCTGATATGACATTGTTTGCTAGCATCGTTAAGAACCAAGGTTTAGCGGCAGCAGGTCGAGAATTAGGTTTATCGCCAGCCACGGTTACCGCAAGATTACAGGGCCTAGAAGAACGCTATGGGGTTAAGTTGCTCAATCGCAGTACAAGGCATATTTCGTTGACCGATTCTGGGGCTATGTATCATCAAGCATGTTTGGATATCATTGACAGCGTTAAAGAGACGGAAAACCTACTCCAAACTGGCACCAAAGAAGTACGCGGTACACTCAAAATTTCGGCTCCTCGTGATATTGGTAAGCAATACATTTCTCCGATACTATCGGAATTTAGTCAGCTCTATCCCGATGTGGTCCCTTATCTGTATTTGAACGATAACTTATCTAATTTGGCAGAGTCTGGCTTGGATATTGTTATCCGGTATGGGGAGTTAGCTGATAGCAACCTAATATCTCGCAAACTGGCGTCCAGTCGCCGAGTGCTTTGTGCTTCTCCTCAGTATTTGGCAAAGAAAGGCACACCGATCACGCCACAAGATTTGGCAAAGCATGATTGTTTAGCCATGGTTCGTAGTAATGAAGAGCTTAAAACATGGCATTTTCAAGATGAAGAGCAGCACAACGTAATTACTGTCGTGCCAAAGCGCTTTACTGATGATGGTGAAGTGATACGTCAATGGGCGTTAGATGGAGCAGGTATTGCTTTAAAATCGATTTTAGATGTGCAAGAAGATATCAAGCAACAGCGCTTGGTAACGGTGCTAAATGGCCACATGAAAAACTTCAATGCTGCAACTTCCGCGTCAGGTGCTGATTTAAATGTGATTTATCTAAGCCGTCAGTATCAACCTAAACGATTACGCTTATTTATCGACTTTTTGCTTGAGCGATTTGAGCACCACGCGTGAGTGCTGTAAGTGTTATTTATGCAAGATAACTGGCCGATTCATGCTCGAATTAGTTAGTAAGTGTACAAACAAGCTAACAACGGCGCTTTTTTTGGGTAATAGGCTTGACCTAATCCAATAGAATCATTAAATTAGCGCCTCGTTGGTTAACATAGCCAACCACAATTTGATTCGGTGAGTTGTCCGAGTGGCTGAAGGAGCACGCCTGGAAAGTGTGTATACGGCAACGTATCGAGAGTTCGAATCTCTCACTCACCGCCAAATCTAATAGCATGGCGTTTAATATGTCCCTAGAGTTCTGAAAAATAAGGGTTTTTATTAAACGTCATGTTCATTTTGTACTTTATGTGCATCTTGTTATTGCCCCACTAGTAACACAGAAAGTAACACATTATACTCAGTGATAGAGCATGTGTTACTTCTTGCATCTCGATACCTTTTGAAAACGCTCCAACTATTAAGCTTATTTACTCAGTTTTATTCGCTTAACCCTATGTTTTAAAAAGGCTTACCAACAAAAGTAACACATGATTTCGCAAGAGTTATGACCACCCGTAGGATGTGTTACTTTATGGCACCCAGAAGTTTAAACAAGCTGTCAGCAAGACAAGTGCAACTTGCCGACATACAAGACAAAGACTATAAGCTGTCGGATGGTGGCGGTTTATATTTGTTTGTGCGCAAGACTGGATCTAAGTCTTGGGTATTTCGCTACACCAAGCCGACAACAGGCAAGGTAACCAATTTGGGCGTTGGCCCTTATCCAACTTATTCATTGGCAGAAGCGCGAGAGATCTGCGCTAAGTTCCGCAGGCAGGTGACGGAAGGTATCGATCCGAAGTTACAGCGCGAGCAAGAGAAAGCCATTCTTTCTGAAGAGCAAAACAGTTCGCTCGAGCGTATTGCTGAGATGTGGTTAGAATCCAAAGCCGACTCTATCAAGCCTAAAACGTTGGAAGGTCACGTTCAGAAACTGAGAAAGTACGTCTACCCGGCATTGGGCAGCATTCCAGTTACTCAGATTACTGCACCTCAAGCGATTGCAGCTTTGAGAGAGCCAGAGCGCCAAGGTAAACTAGAAACCGTCAAGCGAACTTGCGCCTTGCTCAATTCCGTAATGACGTTTGCTGTTAACTATGGGCTTATTCACCATAATCCGCTATCTGGCATTGCTGCAGTATTCAAAAAACCTAAAACACAAAACCTTCCCGCTTTGTCACCAGGTGAACTACCAGAGCTCATGCAGAAGATGTCCACCAGCAATATGTATTTTGCTACTCGTTGTTTGTTTGAGTTCCAACTGCATACCATGGTGCGACCAAATGAAGCAGCTGCGGCGCGTTGGGATGAGATAGACCTTGTTAATAAGGTTTGGACTATTCCTGCTGAAAGAATGAAGATGGAGCGAGATCACCGAGTACCGTTAACTGATCAGGTGATTTCTATCTTAGAAGCTGTGAAGCCTATCAGTGGTCACCGCGAGCATTTATTCCCTTCAGTCCGGGCACCTTCAAAACATACCGACTCAGAAACGCTTAACCGCGCATTGAGAAGAGCAGGGTTTGTTAATCGCACCTGTGCGCATGGTCTTCGTTCTTTGGCGTCGACCACGCTCAATGAAGCAGAGTTTAACCGTGATGTTATTGAAGCGGCTTTGGCGCACGGTGATGACGACCGCATTCGTGGCGCCTATAACCGTTCTGACTGGTTCGATTTAAGACGGACTATGATGGAATGGTGGAGCAAGCACATTGTTGAAAACAGTGCTGTTAAGGTTTCACTGGCGGTATAAAAGAAAAGGGGCTTAACGCCCCTTTGTTGTGTCGAAGGGCCAGTTCGACTTGTTGGCCTCTAGCGCTCAACAATTTTAATTACTTACATCTCTCGCATTTGCACATTTCCATGTGGTACGGAAAACTAGAATCTAATTCATTTATCCAGTTGCCATGAGTTTCGCACTTAAATACTTGCCAAGGCAAATCATATTCAATCATCCATTCAGCGATGTGCTTTGGCACCTCAAGCATGAGTTCACCTTCAGATACCACCACGCTTCCTACCTTTCCCGATAAAACCATATCACTTAGACGAAACACTTTATCCTTGAGTAGTTCACACTCAATCTTCAAAGCCTCGTGCTCTTTGCGAAGTTCTGAGTAAAGGGTTTTATACTTGGGTTCTGGAGCTAACTTCATGGTAAATTCCTACAGTCCACCATTAACAGCATCTTGGTAGCACTCATCGCAAAGCATGCCTACCTCAGTGTTGTGGGTGGCGGGTTGTTGTGCATTGCAATGGCTGCAATAAACCGGCGGTTGATGTCTATGGTTCCATTTCTCAACTGCCTCCAGTTTTTGTTTAAAGCCAATCGTTCTAGCAGCACACTCCCAAATATTTGAACAATTTATTGACCATAGATGATTCGGACCAATGTAAGCTTTTCCTTCGTGCCCGCAGAATGGACACGGCTCTAATTGAATACTCATACTTTCTCCTTAAATGGCGAGTGTTTGGAGGCCTGCTCCATTACCTTCAGTATCTCAGGGAACTCTCGCATTTGTCTTTTATGCATACTGATTAAATCAAGCACTTGAGGAACTAGAGAGTTGGGGACGCTGATCAGTTTTGCCCCTACCAAAGCGTCATCGCCAGGTTTCGATTTCTTTAAGGCTTGCTCTGTTTCTTCCATGGTTTCAGTGTATGAGCTGTACCGATCAAGCTTTGATAGCCCTAGTTCTGCTCTGATCTCGTTTACAGCCTTCATCAATGCAGTGGTGGTGCAGTATTTGTTAATGGCCATTTCTTCCAGCTTGTTTGCTAGCAGTGGCCACTGTTCTCTATCGCTTTTGAAGTACACAGAAGTCTCCTTAAACTCGTTCGAAGCTCTTGCAGCGAACAACGATCATCCCATCGCTGTCCTTTCCAATTTGCTGCATAGATTTGAACTGCTCTCTAGAAGGGCAAGTGTGTTCGAACTGTGCACGAAGGCCTTTGCAGTTTAAACACATGCTTCCTTTTGGGCGGTGAGTGGGTTTAGTTGTCATTACCGCTGTCCTCATTCTTTTTGTATGGGGCAGGGCGCTTGTATGACACTGTCCCGTCTCCGTTATCAACGAAATTGCGCATTTCAATGTTACGCATTGCAATTGCGATAGAGTTTTGCGTGCGCATCCTATCTATCTCGGTGTAAGTTTCATTCTCACGCTTTAGTCGCTCAATCTCCGTTTTAATGGCTGCATATTCAGTGTCTAACGGAAGGCCTAGCAATTTGCAGATACTAATGCGGGCACTTCGAATTATGTTTTCGTTTGACCAGGTGCTTTCTCGCTTGGCCTGCTGTTCTGTTTCAACTCTAAGCAATATGCCCGCCGTACCAACTGCCCATATAAACTCACCAGGTAGTTCTTTTGGTAGCTCTTTATCGTAGTCATTCTTATATGGCTCTATTCGACGCCAGAATGCACGAATGAAAGCTTCGAAGTTAGGGTGTTCTTCAATTGATGAGCTACTTTCAGCTGGTGGAGTCCAACCCAACGAGATAAGCGCATCACGTACAGCATTATCTTTTAGGTCAATAATCTGCTTTGTTACCATTTGCTGAACACTAAAAGATTGGTCTTTCCAGATCTCTTCTAGCTCTATGCGGTCAGGGAAAATCTTTGTTTCGATGTTTATTTCCATAATCCCTCCGGTGTAATGAAATGTTTTTTAGCGTAAGCGAGAGCGTGTCTAGGGCTTTTCTTTAAGAGCTTTGGGCAGTGATTTTCTGGCCAACTTTCACCATCGCAAGTACCCCAATCAGTAAATGAGTCGAATACGTACTCTCGCAGCATTGATAGGGCGTCTTTATCCCACCACTCAGGCTCGTAGTATCCAGCAGTTTCACCGAAGCCAACCGTTCCATCTAGAGTGAGCAAGTTCCAATATTCTTTGTGGTTACTGTGCCTTTTTCCGTAATAACTTTTGCGCTCCCATTTGTAGCCATAGGTTATTTCAGGGCATTCACCTTCCATGATGTGTTGCTGAACTTTAATGAGGTTTTTGACATAGCCCGAAGCCTCTAAAACTTCGGCCGCTTTCTTTGTTAGTTTCTTGAAAATGCGAGGGTTCACGCTTCTACCTCCATTTCACTGATCACCTGGTCAACGTTCTTATGGATCACTTCGAATTCGATTACCCAAACGTAAGGGTTCATAAACCAATCGAGGTAAATACTGCGCCATAGGTCGCGAAATGCTTCTTTAGCGCTTGGATGGACGTTAGATGACTTAAAGCTACCAAAAAAGAATCTTGGCGCGCGTAAACACCTGCCTTTTTCATCTACCCCAACTGTAGCGCTCGCGATATTACAGCCTTCTCGCATCGCATCCACTTCAGTTATTTCCTTCACTCGCTCAATGCGAACGTCAGTGACTTTGAGAGTTAGCCGGTTTGCCCATCGTGGCATATGGATAGAAGGGATCCATTTACCATCAACAGGACCATTGGCTTTGTAGATGCAATGCTCATTTGTTTTGAGAGCATCTGGTAAGAACTGCGGAGAAGAGTCGCAGCCGGCCCACTCAAAGTAGCTAAGCTCGTGGTCGTCCCAAGAGTCATGATCAGCGTCTGGGTCAGGCATGAATGTTTCGCGCACATAGATGAGATCGCCAACGTAGCAAGGCGCAGGCACAATATCTTGCTGATAGCCACTTTGGATAAGAGCACCCCATTTGCCTTTCTTTGGGTGAGATGAAGTGATCTTGGTTAACTTGCGGTCTTTAAGCTCCCAGCCAGATTCAATAGCTAACGGGCGTCGTGTCACTGTTTTGCGCCCTTCCAGCAGGGCGCGTACTAATTCAGTTTTAAATAGCATTGGAATGGCTTTCATCGTAAACCCTCCAACACTTCAGATAGTGAGCAACCAAGCTCTTTAGAAAGTTCCAGTGCATCCTGGATGCGCTCGACACGGCGGCGGGCCTCACAGCGTTTCGCTTCTTTCGATGTAGGTTTCTCGTAGTTGCGCCCAGCTGCTTTGCGTGGATCGAATAGGCGAGGGTGGCCGTAGGGTAGTTGTTCACTATTCATCGGTGGCCTCCACTGCATCTTCGAAGCGAATTAAACGGCGTGTCGAACTATCTTCTGGTGTTCCATCCATTAGTACGCAGTAGGTAGCAGGAGAGTATTCATAGAGTGAATCAACGACTCCGAACTCGGTGCCTGTCCACGATTTCATTATGATTCGAGTGCCATTCTCAAGCGGAGGTACTGGTTGATAGGTTTTAGCCCAATCTTTTTCGCTATCAAATAGAGCTCGGTCTATGTGGCTAGTTACTTCCTCAAGGTTGGTCACGAAGTCGCGATCTACCTCCCAACGCTCATCTTCAAAGCGCTTTGCTAGGTCATACTCATCAATTCCTTGCTGATAGTGGCTATCAAGCGAGTTGATTAAATCTTGCCTTTCATGCTCTTCAAATGGGCAGTATTTATCGTTAAACAGTGCATCGACAGCGTTGCGAATAACCAGTTTTTTGATGGTTTCATCGCGAAGGGTTGGGCGCGGCGGGATCTCTTTGCCTTGCGCATTCTTTAATACATTGGTCATTTTGGTCATTACCTTGTGAATATTGAGGATAGAGCGGGAATTAATCCCACTCGCTTTCTTTAATGATTAGGTTGCAAGCTGAATCGTCGAAGTCGGAAAAACCAGTGATCACAACACCTTGTGCATAACAGCGATAAACGAATGACTCAACGTCACGGGTTTTGTATGGGTCGAATGAATGGTTACAACGGATCTTTCCATCTATGACGTAAAGTTCGACTTGTTCTGAAACACGTTCGATGGAAGAGTATCGAGAAGTAAATTTTCCAGAGGTGATTTTTAAGCGATATGAATTACTTGAGTGACGGCTTTGCTCCACTGACACTTCTGCTTCATCGCACATGTCTTCTTTGTCGAAGTCATCACTATCTCGCCAGTATTCGACAATCTTGTTTACGAAGTCGACTAAAGGCATTTCGCTTGGCAATGTACCAAACTTATCCGCTGCCATTTGTTCAAAGCGCATCATCGCTTCGCTGGTAATGAACTTGTTCAGTGTATTGTTCATCACCTTGGTCATTTGATCTTCATAGCTCGGAATAGAGATGCTTTCAGTAGCGATACATAGCTTTTCTTGAATGACTTTCTCCATTTGTTTACTTAGTTCGCCGTAGGAGCGGAACTGGTCCTCAAGTACTTTTGTCACGCATTTTTCAACAGCTTGCTCGATTGCTGTTTCAATAACGCCGCTCTGTACCATGTCGTTTACTTTGTTGCTGACGATTTGCTGTAGTTCTTTCATTGGTCTTTTCCTTGTGAATGCACGCAATAATTAGCGGTTGTCGATTTTATTTTTAAGCCAGGCGACGACTTCTTGTTTAACCCATCCGATCGCTCGCGAACCTAGTTGAACGCGCTTCGGAAAGGTTTCATCTTCTCTGGCCAGTGAGTACAGAGCACTCTTAGAAAGGCCAGTCATATTCATAACTTCTTTTGCGCGAATGATTTGTGTCTCTTCGCTGGTGGACGTTTGCCCGTTGTTTTGTTCCATGGTTAGCCTCTGACTTATGGAATGATGAATTTAGCCGGTTGGTAGATGATTGAACCTTCAGCTTGGTTGCCGAAGACATCCCAACCGTCTCGTGGTTCGTCGCATCGTGCGAACATTTCTAAGCGGGGCACATCACCACTTAATGACTCAACAATGTCATATGCTTTGTCAGGTTTAGCGCTATGGATGTACTCGCCGTTTTCGTCTGTTGGAATTGGCGCCTCAAAGATGTTTCGCTGGCTACGATTGTGAATGAGTTTGGTGATCGAGCCTCTGTACATGATCAGTGCTGACTCTGTTGACGCTCGAGTACCCCAGCCCATGCCAAAATGCGGTTTTCCGTTCTTGGTCAACTTGTGCCAAATAAGGCCATTGATATTGAGAAACTTGTTAAATCCCCAAGCGTGGCCCAACTGGATAGCATCTTCTGGCATTGATGACAGGTACCACATCACCAAAAGCGAATCGGTATCCAGTAAGCTTTTTACTGGCATATCGCAAAGCTCTTCTGTTGAAGTGACGGTGTACTTAGCCGCTGCACCAGATACCAATGAGCCGCCGGTTTTGACGTTGCGCGTTTGCCATGGTGGATCGGCATAGATTAGTCGGTAGCTCATGCGACCTCCTTATCGTCCTCAATGCGCCACTTCACCAGATCGCCGATCGTCATGTTAAGGTAAACGAGGTTTTCCATATCATTGACTCCGGCGATATAGTTAAACGCTGTTGAGCTTGCGTTACTGATAGGGTCAAAAAGCTCCATCACCAATTTAACGCTAGTCTCTGTTAGGCGTTCACCTGCCTGGTAACCGCCTTTTGGTCCTTTCTTACCTTTGATCAGACCGCCGCTGTTCAGTGAAGCAATGGCTTGCTCGCAGTAGCTCACAGAAATATCCAACTGCTTTGAGATTTGCGCGGTAGTGAGCGTGCTATTGCTATGAGCAAGAAGGACACAGATTGCTAAACCGATGTTCATTTTTTTGCTACGCATTAGTTGTATCTCCCTACCAATGACTCATCCCAGTTTTCACGCTCCCACTTTTCAACGTGAGCGCGAACTGCCTCGCGAACCTTTTTCACACCAGCGGCCCCCAAGCCTTTTACATTGGCGGCTAACTGATCTTCTGGGATATGTGAAGCGGCAAACACTGAGTAGTAGTCAGCACTGTTCAATAGGTCCAAGTGCTTTTGACTGATGCCTTCTACATCGCTCAATGCCTCAGAACGAGCCCAGTCAGCACGGTCGAGCAGGAAGCTATGGTTTTCTTCCATTCGGTCGGTGAACATTTGTTGCAGTTCACCGTGAAGGTTCTCTGGCATGTGACCTTCGAGATCAGTTGAAGAGGGTAAAAACGGGATCCCCCAAACTGAACAAGAAACGATGAGGTTAATTGCCCAGTTTGTGCGAATTTCGATGTGAAACTTGAAGTCGTTGATCACATTGAGTGAGCCAGTTGTAGGACGAAAAGCCAAAGGGTAGCCGAAAGTGTAGATAAAGCATTCCAAGCCATTTTTGCCAGCAAATACCTTTTGGGTTACATCACCATCATGCTCAATCATTCGAGATTTGATCTCTTGAAATTGGTTGTGCACTTCGGTTGCTGCAACTTCGAGTTTTGCGTTCGTGGCGCGTAATACGCTG
This sequence comes from Vibrio sp. 2433-A1, assembly GCF_056726085.1. Lineage (NCBI taxonomy): Bacteria > Pseudomonadati > Pseudomonadota > Gammaproteobacteria > Vibrionales > Vibrionaceae > Vibrio > Vibrio sp. 2433-A1. The sequence continues at coordinate 114,118 of NZ_JBRESC010000005.1, read as the reverse complement.
TTTTCTTCGCGGTACTTCTTGTTGTCTTTGCGAAGTTTGGTGTTTTCTGCCAGCTGGCTTTCTGAGGTTTTGCGTAGGCGAGCGATACGCGACTTCATTCCTTTAGGGTCTAGCGACTTCAGTTCGTCACGCTCTTTTTTGAGTTCTGAATAGCTCGCCAGCTTTAGGTTGAGCGAAGCAATGGTTTTCTTCAGTGAAGCAATTTCATTGTTCAGCTCGAGCAGTTCTTCTTTGTGAGCATCGCTCTGAGAGTTCAGCTTAAGCTCTAAGTGAGTTTTTTCCTGTTCAAGCTTCTCTAGGGTTTCGATTAGCTTGTTGTGCTCTTCAACCTCCTGGTCGAGTGCTTCGTTGACGTTTTCAACATTCTTCGCAAACAAGGCTTGAATGCTTTCAAGTTGAGAGGCGACTGAACGCGACAGGCCATTCAGTGCAGTTTCAACGGATAGTGTATCTGTGGTCATTGGTCATTACCTTGTGAATGCCCCGTTTATCGGAGCGCAAAACTACTTGAACGATTGGGTTAGAAATTTGATGACAGACTTAATCTCGCCAAACACCAGAGACAAATCAGCATCCAAACGGGCCAGTTTGTCTTCGCGAGGAATATCATCGTTTTGGTCTTTGATTTCGTCGGAGAATTTGAGCTTTTTGAGCTGTAAGTCGTCTGTAAGGCTGAACGCAATGCGATCTTGAAAGTCGATGCCCACCTCCTTAACCATGGCGTTATGGTCGATATGAGTTAGGACTTCATTGGAAGTGAGCTCGGCTTGTCGGATGCCAATCTTTGGACCGTCATCGAGAACCGATTGAAGTTTCGCAGAGTCACCTAAGCAAATACCGCTTGGTGTCTCACCAGAGCGAACCCAGTCGGTGATCACCATATCAGCAGGTCGATCGCCAGTAAGAGGGATCACAGGAAGAGAGCCTAGCGATTTACGTAGCAGCGCAAGGACAGTTTCGGCCTTATTGGTGCTGCTCGCATCAATAGCGATGAATTGACCACCTTCTAGAATGAATACGTGAATGTATTCGTCTTGAGGCAGTGTGGTTGGAAGAATATCGGCCAGTAGGTCGTCTTTGATGTCTTCCTTCTCTTTTTTGTTGAGAGGGCGACCTTCAGACACTTCAATGCCGTTGACGCTATCGTTAAACAGCTTGCGAAAAGCCTTAGTGTTAATCTTGCGCTCTTGCTTGCAGTACTTCAGTAAGAAGTTTTGCCCGCCATGCGAGTGATACACTTCACCAATTCCGAAAGGAGGGATCCAGCCCATTTTAGCTTTGTCTTGGGGCCCACATTCCACAAAAGCGAAGTCGCAAAGATTGTCCTTTAAGCTGGCTTCCGTGATAAGAAAGCCTTCTCTAGCCTGGTAAACTAAGAGGTTTTTAGGAAATACCGTCATTAGTGCAAATCCTCTGCTTGTGACGTTTAATATCTATGTTATTATTCAAAGCGGTAGTGAGGTTTGGTCGCCTTGCCACCACCGGGCCTTGAGTAATCACGGCTTGGTCATAACCTTGTGAATGCCCCGCCTAGTGCGGGGCTTTCCTTTTTTGGGGATAATAAAACCCGATAGAGTTCTTTTATCACCTCGTTCCGATCACTTAATGTAACGAACGAGACACATAATACATTATACACATAAGGGAAATAAAGCACTTAATTGTGCTGAGAGTGATATTTTTGATGTGAATCATGTTTTATAGGCACAAAAAAACCAGCGAATAGGTCGCTGGCTGTCTTGTTCGAGGCAGGAGGTTACTTGTTTATTGCGTAACTAACTTTTGTTGCTATGACTTTGATCTCATCTGTGACTTCAATTCGTTGCAACTCTTCTGGAATGTCGACTTCGAGTGATTTTAGAAACTGGCGCCCTTGAACTGAAATGAATTCCATAATTTCTGGCGTAGCATCTTCTGATACTTTGGCTAAAACCCATTGACCGCTAAACGGCTTAGCCTTGCAATCGAAAAACAACATGCCACTTTGCTCATACTTGCCAAGCATTGTTCTGTAGCTAATAGACGTAAGGTTTACTGCAAAGCTACTGCTGTTGTTTCCAGCTGGGCAGGGAACGCGCTCAACCTTCTCGTCATCTTGTAGTTCTTCTAGTATTTCTTCGAAATGTGGGTCTTGGATGTCACTTAAGTGCAGTAACGGCACGCCTTCAGTGATCCGAAACTTCTTTTCCAAGTAGTCGTCATTCATTGGCCCTTGGCCAGTGCACAACCATTCAACTCGGCATTCTAGAGTCTTGGCTAATTTGATCGCAGAGTCGATCATAACGCTTTTATTTGGCATGTTGATGATGTTGGTCACAACGGTTCTAGAAACGCCGCTCTTCTCTGATAAATCCACTTTGTTTCTAATTCCCAAATCTTGCATTCGTTTTTGAATGTTTTGAGAAATGATCGATTGCTGTACGGTCATACTAACCTCGTGTTCCTTTGAATCGATGATTCATTTTTGGTCGCACCTTGGTTTCTTTTCTTATTATTCTGGCGAAATTTAATTTTATTATGTAAATAGTTGCATTTTTTATTTTAATTTCAAATGTATTTACTAGTGTCTCAATAGCAAATGAAATTGTCCTATTAGTATCATATGTATTTCTAGTTGTGGCAAGATAATGACATACTGTGTATTTATACAGTAATGCGCGCTTTGCAAAAATATAATGATCCGCTTGACACATAAAATGACTTGTTCGAGAATTTACGTGACCACGGTTGAGTCAGCTCCGATACTTATCGACTCGCTGGTGGTGTGTAAACAACGAGTGTTTTTAGGTGTGGCGGGAAGCTTGCACCTACCGGTCCCCAATCCCTAGACCAATTGGCGAGCTTCATGGAGCACCGCCACAACCTAAACACATTCAAGAACGAACAGGTACAGAGATCACTGACGACCACTGCGACCATTGCCAGGTTGGTTTCCTGTTGATGAGTCGCAAACGTTAAAAAATCAATCGAAAGTGCTAACGCTTTGAATGATACCAGTGGAATTGCTGACCAATACCGTTGTTCAAGATTTGGAGAAGGGAAGTGGAACCAACTCAACATATTTTCGAGCAGGCATAAAAAAACCGCCTAGCGGGGCGGTTCTTTCAGTAGCAGTGCAAATGCACTTAATGACATGAGAAATTATATGCAATACACCGTAATAGTCAACCAACTCAAGGCGATGGAGTGGGAGCTTAACCCTGCTCAGTCGGCGCTAATGGCGTTTATCTACGAGTTAGAGGCGTGGGGCGATGATGTGGTCAAAGACGACTTTGCTTACAAGTGGATCAGTAAGCAGAAAGTAGTCGATGAGCTGCCTTTGTTTTTTGCCAAACCTGACACCGTCCATCGGAACCTTATTGAGCTTGAAAAGAAAGGCTTAATCGTTCGCAATTTCACTACAAAACTATCGCTAGTCAAGATCACTCGCCTTGGTCGTCAATGGCGAGTCAAGGTAGGAAATAAATCCGAGGTAGGGTCGGATTTAAATCCTAGCATGGTAGGAGATAGATCCGAGGTAGGGTCGGATCTAAATCCGACAGATCATAGTACCAATATCATAGGTACCAATATCAGATACTCTTTGTCCGAGAATAAATTCTCTGACGATGATATGAAGCTTGCTTCTTGGATGCTGAAAAGAGTTCAAATGGTCGCACCAAGAGCTCAAGCCGATCTAGATAAATGGGCTGATGTTATTCGCTTGATGCGAGAGCGTGACGGTCTAAGCCACCAGCACATCACCAATGTTTTCAGACTCGTCAATCAGGATAGCTTCTGGAAGGCAAACATCCTAAGCCCAACCAAACTCCGCGATAAATTCCCTCAGCTTGAGGCAAAGTTCTTACCGCAGCTGCCAAAGCAGTCCATAACCGATCCCGAGAAATCGAAAAGCAACCAGATCGCAAAGCTGGATAGCGAGATTAACGCTATCGAGAACGATTTGAAAATGCGCCGAACTCTCGATCAGGCCGTTCATGGCCCATACGTTCAAAGCATGGAGAAGAAACTCGCAGAGCTAAAGAGCCAAAAAGAGAAATTAACACAGTAGGGCTTGCCCTAATCACAAGGTAAATGACCAAGTACCAACAAGGAAAACCCAATGAGTATTCAACTTAAGACCGTAGTATTACACCAACTCGTAAAAACAGAAACGGACGAGCTCGTCGTTAAATATCGAGCTGAAGCCCTAGAGAACAACGTTAACACTGAAAACCTAGTTGCTGAGTTGCACCGCTCTTTCAATGCGAAAGCAGGCAAAGGGTTTGGTTTCTTCAAGTCAGATAGCCATTTCATGGATAGCCTCGTTGTTTGTCGTTGTGACAATAGCGAAGAGAGCTTCTATCAATTTTCCTCAGAGAGTGCCGAACGCCTCAAGAACGAGCTCAGCAAGTATCCGTTCGCAAGTGAAGGCGTACTGGTGATCGCTGAGTACCAATCTTTAGCAACCGAATATCTGTTCGTGGCCCTAGTGCCTTCGATGTGCAGCATTACCGTTGCCGATGATCTTGATATTGTCCCAACCGACTATCTTGATATAAGCAAAATGGATATCGCTGCTCGTATCGACTTAACCAGTTTCGAAACCGATAAAGAATCCAATCGCTACGTGTCCTTCATCAAGGGGCGTGTTGGTCGCCGTGTGGCCGATTTCTTCCTTGATTTCATGCAAGCCGAAGTCGGTTTGGATACCAAAGTTCAAAACCAAGTGCTAATGCAAGCGGTTCAAGACTTCTGCGCTGATGCGAAGTTGGATCGAGAAGAAACGCTTAGCTACAAGAAACAAGTCGCCAATTACTGCAAAGGACAAATCAATTCTGGCGAAGAAGTTCAAGTGCGCGAGTTATCTGGCGAGTTACCGCCTGATCAGAACGGGACCTGCTTTTTTGATTACACCATTGAGCAAGGTTATGAGCTTGAAGAAAGTTTCCCTGGCGATAACGCTGCGGTGCGCAAACTGACGAAGTATGTGGGCGCTGGTGGCGGCATCAATATCAGCTTCGATAGCTTGCTACTCGGTGAGCGCGTGTTCTATGACCCAGAAACCGACACTCTTACCATTAAAGGCACACCGCCAAACCTACGAGATCAATTAACCCGCAACAGCTAATAGACCAGTTAAAAGCCCTAGCGGATCTCGGTTCGCTAGGCATCACAAGGATTATGACCAAATGACCACATTAGAAACAAAACTAAAACGCTTAGAGGAATGTAATTTCCTCATTGAGCAGATCGCAGCGCATGGACGTAAGTTTTTTAACTACAAGGAGCACACAGGCAGAATTTCTAAGTTAGAAATCGGTTTTCAGCAAAGAGTGTATTTTATTGATGGATATACCGGTGAGCGAATTTATACGCATAGACGTTGGTGTCATTGGCGCGGATTTAGCGAAGGTGGCACGTTGAAAGGTTGGATCGAGGCGATGCGTGACCACATCACATTTGGCACGAAGTTAAACCTAGATGCTATCTGTCCCAGGGGGATAGGTCGAACAAAAGGGAATATATGGGGTTATTCCGACGAAGAAGCGGAAAAGCTAAAAGAATCCGTAAAGCATTTAGCACTGTTTAATTGAGGGTTGAACCATGGCCAACACAACAAAACTCAGTGAGCGCATTAAACGTGGCCCACATAACGATCCAGCATTCATGGAATGGGTTGTCGAACAAGTTGAAGCGATGGAGAAAAGGCAGGAAGAGGAATGTTTCCAACTTGCTATTTCATTCCTCAAAAGCCCAGAGGAAATTGCACGAATAAAAGAGGTCTTAAATTCTCGATTGTGACATATTGAATCTCGAACGAGGCGGTAGTATATTTCTTATACACCGCCTTTTTTATTGGGTTCGAAATGGCAAAACGTTTTGGTCGGCTAAACAAGCGCAGAGGCAGTACCCCACCGGTAATGAAGATGCGCTCTAAATCTCACAAAGAGCGAACCAAACGCCAGCAGTCAGCACAAAGAAAGCTGGAACGGCAGAAGTATTTCCATTTCAAAAATATTCACGCCATGGGTGGAACGTGCAGCCCCCGGAGCGTACCCGACTAGGCATTTTGCCCGAGTGGGTGTAAGGCCCACACCTATTCATAAGCTTCGCTGTACGCGAGGTGGTAAGGAGGTGATCCATACCGTCAGCATAGGGTGACGCTGGCCGTATTAGACCGCTGACAAGCGCACTAATGCGAGTAGTGAGAGTAGTTAAAGAGAGCTTTGGCTCTCTTTTTTTGTTTCTGAGGTGCTGAAATGAACGGACGTAAACCAAACAAAGCAGAAGAAGCCTATATTCGTGGAGCTATGCAGTCAGTGGGATGTGTCGCATGTAATATCTTAGGGTATGAGAACGACTACCCAGAGCCAGAGCAATATCTGTCGACACACCACAACCCAGATAAGGGAAGCAAGGATCAGTACTGTCACTTCTTTTCAGTACCGTTATGCCCAGGTCACCATCAAGGAGTTAATGTTCCACCTGGTAAAGAGCCTGTTCGTCATCGTAATTACACTCACTTCCAAGAGAAGGTAGGCACTGATCTAGATATGGCTCGTTTCTGTTGGGACCGGTTATCTCTTGATACTCAGGATGCTATTGGTGAGAAAACAGAGATCTGGTCCTTTGAAGACTTGGTTAAGAAAGACGCAGAAATGAGAGGGCAAGCACAAAACTAAGCTTGTTGTGACTTTTAGTAGTGTCTATCATGTGTAACGAACGAGATTTATTGTGTCTCGTACGGATCGCAAGGAATGACCAGTAATGACCAAATCGCAACAATCAAAGCTTGAGCGTCTTCGCCGCAAGCATTGGGGTTATACCCTAGAACAATTAGCTAATACCTTTCTACGTGTCTACCGTGCTAAGAGAGGTGTTGCGTGTCTTTAAATAAAACCGCCCGAGAAATGTATCCAGAAGAGTATCGAGAAGTCGCTGCGCTTGGCTTTAAGCAATCAGTGAAGATGCTTTCATACGCTATCGGTGGAAATCAAGAAGATGCTTTTAAAATGCTGTGCCTTCGCTTAGAGCGTGCAGAAGAGCAAGTGTCTACCTATTACAAGCTTGGCTTGCCTGATTATCTAGTCGATCGCGTATTGGAAATTTTAAAGCAGCACCAAGTGCCTTTTGGCAAACACCAGTTAAAGCCAACCAAACAAGTGATCGAACTGTGGGTTAAACACAAGCAGACGATCGCGCAATCTTAATTAAACTCAATGAACAGTGAAAAGGTTATGACCAAAAAATTAATGTGTATTTATCATGCTAACTGTTGTGACGGTATGGGCGCCGCTTGGAGTGTCCACCATGCTTTAGGTATATCGCATGAAATAGAATTTGTTAGTGCTACCTATCAAGGTGAGCTTCCAGATGTAGAGGGCAAGGACGTTATCATTGTCGATTTTAGCTACAAGCGTGATGTGATGGAACAGCTGGCAAAAGAGGCAAATAGCATTCTAGTGCTTGATCATCATAAGACCGCCGAAGCAGAGTTAAAGCCCCTGTTAGAGTCGGGAGTGATTCAAGGTCTATTCGATATGAACAAATCGGGTGCTGTTTTGGCTTGGGAATGGTTCAACCCTGACAAGCCTATCCCGTTGTTGATTGAGCACATACAAGATCGCGACCTTTGGAAGTATGAAATGCCTGGTACGCGAGAAATTCAAGCGGCACTCTATTCTTACCCAATGACCTTCGATGTGTGGGATGAACTAATGGTGCAGCCAACAATAGAGCTTTACAAAGAAGGTGTAGCAATTGACCGTGCCCACCAGAAAAATGTAGCAGGGCTGGTGGAATACCTAGTTCAATACCATCCATTTGCAGGGCATGAAAACATTCCAGTCCTGAACTGTAACTACATGTTCGCTTCCGATGCTGGTCATACCATGGCTCTCAATGCGCCTTTCTCTGTGACTTACTACGACACTCAAGAAAGCCGCAAGTACAGCTTACGCTCAAACAAAGAGCATGGCGCTGATGTATCTGAGATTGCCGCTATGTTTGGTGGAGGTGGCCACAAGAATGCAGCTGGTTTTAAACTGCCTTTAGATCGCGTACATGAGGTTTACTTGACGCCCACTGAGTGAACGCGAAACCTAACAGCTAAGTTTGCCAATGAGCTAGGTCTACTGACTTTCATGCAAGAGTTAGCTAAATATACAGGGAAGTTTCACTCAGTAACCATTTATAAGGGTGAAAAGTGTTTGGTCCACTACGAACGAGTCAATAAGTAGTTTTAGCCATGCCCGCCATTGTGCGGGTTTTTTGTTATAGTGCTCGTCTCGTTCGAGAATTTTAAAGTGTTCTTAAGGTCATTAACTGTGAAGATTATGCAAGAGCTGAGTTTACTTAGAAGATCAACCAAGAAAAAACCAAGAGAAATTGAGTCTGCAGAACAGGCCGCTTTAATTGATTGGTCTTGGCTGGTTTCTTATCAAGGAGTGAAACTCGGTGAGCTTATTACACACGTACCAAATGAGGGTAAGCGTGGAGGTAAGGCTCAGAGTGATTTTAAGAAGCTAGGCGGTAGCAAAGGCTATCCCGATCTGATTGTTGATATTGCTGCTGGTGGGTATCACGGCTTAAGAATTGAAATGAAATCACCTAAGGGCTTTTCATCGTCAGTATCTAAAGAGCAAAAGGAATGGATTGAACGACTAAATCTGCAAGGTTATTTGGCCGTTGTCTGTTATGGATTTGAAGAAGCAACACAAGTCATTGTTGATTACCTGAGGATAGGGAAAGATGAGTAATGTTGTAGAGCTATTAGAAAAGCTAAGCAAACCGAAGTCAGTAAATATGAGTTCTAATTTTAATCGCTCTAAAAGCTCACTTGATAAGCAAGAACTGTATTCGGCAATATGTGTCGCGGGTAAAAAAAGTCCATTAGGTTTAGCTATTATTATGGCGACCGAATTTGGCGAGTCGCAATATGTGGAGAAGTTGCAACGTCACTTATTTGATTCGTTTGGTTCAGACAGTAAAGCCGAAGCGTTGGCATCCGTAGCCTATGCAGAATTGTGTTTTTTACCACTTGGAAAGAACCAAGCTCGGATCAAATCTTTATTAAAACGTTACGGACCCAGAGCAAACAGAAGTCGAAGACTGATCGATTCATGGAAAAGGGCTATCAAGTCACTTTCTCGAACAGGTCGTCACCAGGCAATGATTGAGCAGCATGAGCGTGATATAGAGAAAGAAAGAGTGTCACTTGATGAGTACGCCGATAAGTATTCGCGTCTTTCTTGTAATTGCCCTCGCTGTGGTGGAACTGGTCATGGAAGCGAAGGGCCATGTAAATCCTGCAATGGTGATGGACATTTCAATAACAGTCGTCAAGACTGGAAGATTCATCTATCTAATTTAAATGTATCACTCAGCAATGATGATGCGCTTAAGATTGACGCTGTGATTAGCGATCTAAACGTACATAAAGCTTTGGCTCTTCAGGCAATGAAAGCTCGCGCCAGACGAGAGCGAGCAGATTGACAAGCACTGAAGCTGTGCGATAATTCCCAATAATAGAATAACTAACCCTGCCATACGGCGGGGTTTTTTCGTTTTGGGGTCAGTATGCAGGTAAATATTCAAAGTGCGCTTCAAGCGGCGCTAATTTTAGGAACATTAGCTTTTGGTTACGGTGCTCTCGATAACCGAGTGGAAGACAATACGAAGGACATCGCTCGTATAGAGCTTGAGTCGAAGCAGAAGAATGAAGAGTTTATGAAGAAGTTTGATACTTTCATTTCAGAACAAAGAACCCTTAACCGGCAGATAGTACAAAACACGACTAACCAAAGTCATATTCTCAAGAAGCTAGACCTTAACTAACAAGTCGCCAATAGGCGGCTTTTTTATTGCGAGAAGAAAAATGTTTGATAAGTCTTTCGACCGTGTAGTGCTACACGAAGGTAAGTTTCAATGCGATCCCAAAGACAGAGGTAACTGGACCAGTGGAAAAGTTGGTGTTGGTGAACTAAAAGGCACTAACTGTGGCATCTCTGCAATGACATATCCCCATCTAGATATCCGCAATCTTACAGAAGAGCAAATCCGCGCCATTTACTTTGAAGATTGGTTTATTGCCTTGGGCATGGACCGCTTTCGTCCAGCTATGCAGTACCAATTGTTTGATGCTGCTGTGCAACACGGATTTCCTCGAGCGGCGAGAATGCTCCAGCGTGCAGTAGGTGTTAATGCTGACGGTGTGATTGGACCTAAGACGCTCGAAGCAACTCGCAATCTAGAACTCAATGATCTGTTGATGCGCTTTATTGCTAAGCGTATCGACTTCTATACGCGCATTTCTACGTTCAATGAATATGGTCGTGGTTGGATGCGCCGTATCTCACAAGTGCTGCAGTTTGCAGCTGAAGACAATTAAGAGGTGTTCTATGAAGAAAGTGATTTCTTTTATCTTTAACTGGGTTGGTGGTTTATTGTTGTTTGCATTACCTGTCATCGCATGGGCGGCTACAGGTTCGCCAGTAGACCCAGAGATCCCCGCTTGGGTTTACAAGTCCCTTGGTGTTGCTGCTGGTTTGATTGGTGTTGTGTCTCAGGTGGATGCGCAGATCAGTGAAGAGTTCAAAAAGCGGTGGCCATGGTGGATTCGTTTGTTCTGGAATCTCGCTGCTGGTAACTATCGCCATTCGCAAAACATGCCCGCCCCTAAGTAGCCGTTTATGGATTGGGGCTTAGTTGTATTTGTTCGCCGATTGTTGGAGGGGATCACCAATGCTATTAACCGTGAAAAGAAACGTTCTTATGCCGATGATAGTGCTAACACTATCTCTAATGGTGGGAGCGTGCAGCACAGTGAGCAATCCTTCTCCGACTTGGCCAACAAATCTAAACGTGATCACGCTGAGTGATGGTGGTATCTGTCTAGATGCCACCAGTGCTCGTCGTTTAGCAGAGTTCAGGGCTGATATTGAAGCCCTTTAGTTGGAGATCTTTACGATGAAACTCTCATTCCTCTTGTTCGCTTTCTTAGCTAATTACTGGTACGTGTTCGTCATTTTGGGCGTAGCAGCTGCTGCAGCTAAGTTACTAGCAAGCAATATCCACATCATTTAACGCATTGAGTTGTTGAAATGATTACTACACTCGCGATTATCGCTGCTATTTATTGGGCGTGGCGCGAGTGGCGTAAAGAGTGATCGTCAGATGTTATGGCTAAACCAAAACAAGAAAAAAACTGGCCCGCGCTAAACCGAGCTTTTCAGAAAGAACATTTAAAGACTGGAATCACAGTTAAAAGATGGTGTGAGAAGAACGGAATCAACCCCAACAGTGCGAAGCGTTACATCAAACGGCCACCAGCGCCCGAAGGTGTCGCAGATGGTCGCACTAAAAATACGCAGGAAGTTGAGAAAGCCGATGAGAATCAAGGGGTTTCAAACTGCGACAAGGTGATCCGTGAAGCGCGAGAGTTTTCGCAGGAACTCTCTGCCGGCATGCTCGGAAACACCAACCAAAAGACTCACGGGTTCTACGCTGAGTTTATGGATGAGGACGATATCGCTGTCCTCGAAAAGAGTCATAGAGTTGAGCTCGATGCTGAACTTGGATTGATGCGCGTTCGGGCCGTTCGCTCGATGAAAGCGCTAAAGATAATCGCCAACGATATTGAGAATGCAGAGAGCATTGATCAGCGTGTTCAACTGTATGACCAGTACATAAAGATGGAAGGCAAGCTCGACTGGGCTATCCAACGTATTGAATCCCTCACTCACACTATCCACGACATTAGTGAAAAGAGTGTCTTACTCAGACTCAAGATGAAGAAGCTGAACTCATCAGCAGATAAAGACCTTGAGCAAATCAAACTAATCAGAAAACAAGTTGAAGAGAAGGGCGTGATCATCGATATGCGTAAGAACAACGGTGATGACGATAAAGTCGTTTACGAGATTGATTGGTAAAGGTTATGACCATAGCACTTCGCGAACAAATTACTCGATGCATAAATGATGGTGGTCCGATTGGCATTGTGTGTAACTACACCCTGTTTAAGCTACTAACGAACGATTTCGAAAAGTATAAAAATCTGTTTGTTTGGATTAACCACGCCAAGCCAGACAAAATTATGGCAATGAACTTCAAGCACATCATTTATGAAGACAAACCAAAGCGTGACCGCTGCTTGTTTATTTGTTGGAAAAGGATAATGAGGCTGAACGGTCGCATCTATGTTCCCAGCTGGACCAACATCGAAGCCTATCAAGTTGGGCTATCAAGCCGAATGGAAAATTACTAACCGCCACCAGGCGGTTTTTTTATGCCCATGGAAAAGCTAGTTATCGTTTTGTTCACGGCGTTGTTGTCGTTTGGCGTGAATTACATCATGGCGCTACTCGGTGAGCCTCGTTCGCTTTGGCTAATGCAGTGGTTGGGGTTGCTGTAAGTGCACATTCGATACAAGGCGTCACCGTCTTTTAAGAAGGTGGTACACAAGATACGACCTTTAGTGACCGCGATACGTGGTCCGATCGGCTCGGGTAAGTCGGTAGGTTGTGTGATGCACATGAAGAAAATCAGCATGGAGCAGGAGCCGAATGCTGATGGTGTGCGCAAGACGCGATGGGTATGTATCCGTAACACCTACCCAGAGCTGAAAGGTACGGTTATCAAAACCTTTCAAGACTGGATACCGCAGTCTATCTGCCCGATCGTCTATGACTCGCCAATCCGTGGGATGTGGAAACAGAAACATCCAGACGGAAAAACCAAGATAGAAGCAGAGTTCTTCTTCCTGTCTCTCGATAAGCCGAAAGACATATCCAAGCTAATGTCGCTGGAATGTACGGGCGTATGGATTAACGAAGCGCAGTTTCTTCCCCGTTCAGTCGTACTCGAAGCGCTATCGCGTGCAGGTCGTTATCCATCTATGCGCGATGGTGGTCCTACATGGTACGGCATGATCATGGATACCAACTCACCAGATGATGATCACTGGTGGTACGAAATGGAGAAGGGCGTCGATGAAGAGACAAAGCAGCCACTTTGCCCGGACAACTGGACCTTTGTTGAACAACCTGGCGGTTTGATAGAAATCACCGGCACACCAAAAGAAGCGTTATCACCTGAGATCCGCAACATGATTGATGCGGGCAATGTGATTGACTACCTCGGCAAGACGTTCGTTGCCAATCCAGAAGCGGAAAACGCAGACAACCACAAGAACAAACATGGCTATTGGCTTGAGAAAGTACAAGGCCAGACACTGAACTGGATTCGTTCAAGGATGTGTAACAAGTTCGCGGTAGTTGCCGATGGTAAGCCGGTATTCGGTGATTCGTTCAACCGTGACTTCCACGTAAGCAAAACCAAACTGTTGCCAGTAAAAGGCTGGACAACACTGGTTGGCCTCGACTTCGGTTTAACCCCTTCCGCTGCATTCATTCAGATCTCACCTATTGGCCAGATTCGCGTCATCGATGAGGTGATATCGGAAGGGATGGGGATCAGGCGCTTTATCAAAGAGCAGCTAAACCCACTCATAGCGCAGAAATACCAGGGCTGTGATATCGAGTTCTTTGGTGACCCGGCAGGCGTGGCCAAAGACCAGAACGATGAGAAGACCTGTTTTGGGATTCTCGAAGAAGAAGGCCTGCAAGCCGAACCAGCCGCAACCAACAACGTAACCGCCCGACTCGAGGCGGTTCGTTACTTTTTACACCAGCTGTATCGCGGTCAGCCGGCGATTACTATCAGCCCACATTGTCGAGTTCTCATCAAGGCAATGGAAACGGGCTACCAATACAAACGACTCAACGTGTCGGGGCAAGAGAAGTACTCAGACAAGCCAGATAAGAACCAATACTCGCACTTGTCTGATGCTTTCCAGTACGTCTGTCTCGGTGCGCTGCCTTCGAATCGCCGCGAAGAAATCATTCTCGAAGCTACTCAAGCCTACAAAACTCTCAACGCTAACGCAGGGTACTAATAATGCAAGACACACCAGAAACACATCAAGACGATGTGGACGTACTCACGCCTATTCAAAACTTCGGGCAAGAGCTACTGGCCACTTTACGCGATGAACTACAAGAGCGTAGTCCTATCGAGCAGCGTTGGGTTGATGATATGCGCCGCTATATGGGTAAGTATGAAGACCAGTTCTACGAGGACGCCAAAGAGCAAGAACGTAGCCAGGTGTTTATCGGCTATACCCGAAGCAAAACGGACGCTTGGGTAGCGCAAATGACCGATATGTTGTTTCCTGCCGACGACAAGAACTACGGCATTCAACCAACTCCGGTCCCTCAACTTGAGAAGATTCTAGAGCAAGATCCTGATCAGCAAAGCGATGCGGCTATGCTGGCCAAGGAAAAAATGGACGAAGCCATTGCTCGAGCTCGTGGCATGGAATCACAGATTGATGACCAGCTAGAAGAGTGTGATTACGCTGGCGAAGCTCGCTGGATGCTGCATTATGCGGGCGTGTTAGGCACCGGCATTGTTCGTGCGCCTGTTATGGAAGTGAGAAAGTCTTCAACTTGGAGCGAAGTTGAAGAGGGCGTTTGGGCTGCAGAGATCTCTCACGAAGAAAAGCCAGCTGCTAAGAATGTCTACCCTTGGGACTTTGTACCCGATATGTCAGCCACTTGTATTGAAGACTGTCAGCACACGTTTGAGCGTGAGTACCTCAATAAGCGTTCTCTGATGAAGATGCTTAAAGACAAGAACAAGATCATTGATGGTGTCAAAAAGCTGATTAAGACCGACCCGAAAGAAACCCATGCAGTGAATGGCGATGTACTTGGCTACGTTAACCAGATCAGACAACTGAGCGGATTGCAGCCGACATACAAAGATAACCGCTATGAGATTTGGACCTATCACGGTCCAGTGCCAAATCGCGTATTGATTGAAGCGGGGCTGATTGATGAAGACGAGGACGATTTAGGCGAACACGGCGAAGTGCAGGGCGTGATCCAAATGTCGGGTAACGGTGTCATCATCGATGTGAACCTCAACCCATTCGATACTGAGGACAACCCTTACTCAGTTTACTGTGCTGAGCCCGATGTGACTGGTCTGTTCGGTTTCGGTATCCCGCACTTAATCAAAGATACCCAAGATGTAATGAACTCAGCTTGGCGTGCCATGCTCGACAATGGCGTAACCACAATTGGCGATCAGATAGTGGTTAACAAGGCGGCGCTTGAGCCAGCTGATGGTAAGTATAAGTTCTCTCCACGAAAGATTTGGTACACCAAGAACAGCAATAATGCGACCGCACAGTTTGAAGCGCAAAAAGCCTTTGGTGTGTTCTCAATGCAATCGCGTCAAGCGGAATACCAGAATGTGATCGCTCTAGCCAAAACGTTCATGGATGAGGAGTCAGGGCTACCGATGATCTCCCAAGGCGAACAAGGGCAGGTTACGCCAACCCTTGGCGGCATGAGTATGTTGATGAATGCCGCTAATGCGGTTCGTCGTCGCCAGGTGAAAGAGTTTGATGATGCCGTGACGAAACCACTGGTGACCCGCTTCTATGTTTGGAACATGCAGTTCAACCCACGCAACGACATCAAAGGTGATATGAATTGTACGGCTCGCGGTACCTCGGCACTACTGGTTAAAGAAATGCAAACCGCGCAGATCATTGAAATGTTCGACCGCTTCTCTGCACATCCACACTTAGCGCCAGCGTTTGATTGGTACAACGGCCTAGAGTCATTGGTTAAGTCGATGAGTCTTGGCGTACAGGCCATGCTCAAGCCGAAAGCAGAATACGATCAGATCATCAAGCAGCAACAGGAAGATGCGAAGAACCAGCCGCAAGACCCAGCACTGATTAAGGCCCAAATGGATGTTCAGCTAACTCAGATGAAGCATGAGCACCAGATGCAGCTAGAGCAGTTCAAAGCCGACACGACTCGCCAGGTTGAGCACATGAAAGCCGAAGGCAAACTGGCCGAGCAAGAGATTCGCAGGCAGCAAGCATTGTTCCGCTACCAAAGCGAGCAAATGAAGCTGGCACAACAAAAAGAAGTGGAAATGATGCGCCTAGCTCAAAATGACAAGTGGAACACTGAGCGACTGGTGACAGAGCTCCGCAAGCTACGAGCAACACAAGATCACGATATGCAGAAGTTTCTCGCTGAGTACGAGCTGAAGTTTACTCTCGGGAAAGAAGGCAATTTCGGGCTTAACTAAGCATTGACTTACAGAGCAGTTGCGCGATAATTTCCAATGATGCAAAAGTATCCCCTAAGCCCAGCCCTAACCGGTTGGGCTTTTTTGTTTCCGAAAGAAAGGTAATGACCAATGCGTGACCAAATGGAAGGCCTCACACCAAACACAGACATTCAGAAAATGATGGAGTCATTAGGTTGTACTGGCGACTCGGTTAAACCAAAAGATATCGTTGAACGAATTGAATGTATCGAGTTTGAAACCGTGACTATCGCGGGCAATAAGTTCATGTACTGCGGCATTCGCATGCTAGGCGGGTTTGTTGTTGTCGGTAAGCCAGCGACTTGTATCGACCCGAGCAATAGGCGCGATGAGATTGGTCGAAAGGTTAGTTTTGATAACTCGTTTGACGAGATCTACAAACTGGAAGCCTATCGTAAAATGAGCCAAGGCGCGGAAGTAGTAAGCGCACCTAAATCTATCGAACGCTCAGAGCACGTTCACTTTCCTGAGGTAGTGAACAAGCATTTTAAGGTATTCACCGGAAAGCCAACCGAGCGCTTGGCTTACCAGTTGACTGAACAAGATGTTCAGCACTTATCGATGAATCAGTCGACGAAGAAAGCAAACCTAGTGATCGACAAGTGCTTTACGCTTAGCTTTGCTTTCCATTGCCCGTTCGATGAGATCAAAGCGGGCGACTACGTTGTTTTCCTCAATAGCGAAGACACGTATCACTGCAGCGAAGAGGTGTTCAATGAACGTAACATCACCTAAAGAGCCAAACCAGACTCTCGTTGCTACCATGGTCCAAGCTGACCTTTACGATCGCTTTGGCGAGTACGCTTTGCTGATCGCGTGCAACCCTTTCAAAAATTATTCCGATGTGCGCCAGCGCGTCGATACCTTCTTTAATGGCCGACTAAAGGCCGCTGCTATGTGCGTCAACTTAAAGCACAAAGGCACTGAGAGCTTACAGGCTTATGTATGCAATTAGACGCCTTAGCACGAAATCAAGTCTCGAAGTATGTCGATGAGCGAATGGAGCAAGTCAAAAACCAATTGGTTTATCCACTACAAGACGAGACTCAAACCGCACTGCTAAGAGGTCGCTACTTGGAGCTTGAGCAAGTCAAAGAGCTCATCGACAAGTTAGACAAACCGCTTCAGCAATAAGCGCGAAACCAACACTGAAACCCTGCCAATCGGCGGGGTTTTTTCGTTTCTGGCCGCAGCAATGCCGCCTTACCCACGCCGCAGAAATGCCGCAAGGAGACATTCGATGAAAGTCGAAGATAACAACCAAGATCACCTAGACATTGATGAAGATGCCGTTTTCAAAACCGCAGTCTCTGAAATGACGGGTGAATTAACTGGCGAAAAAGTGGATGAGCCACAGGACGACCTTGATAACCCAGATGAAAGCGAGTTGGACCCTCTCGGCCAAGAGGATGACGACGAAGCGACTAGTTCGGACGAACAGGAGCCTGATGAGCTTGAGAAGCTAAAAGCCAAAAATGCGCGTTTGGAGCATTCCCTTAATTCAGAAAAGGGACGCACTAAGGCCGCGCAAAAGCGTTGGGAAGAAGCTCAACAAAAGCTTGAACAAGTTACGCAAAGCCTAGCCGAGAACCCGCAAGGTTTTCTCGACGAGGAATTTCGCGAGAACTTTCCAGAGCTTGCGGAAGAGCTTGAAAAGAGCATGGCAAAGAGTACTGAGCGAACGAATCAGTCGATTAAAGCCGCGCTTGATCCAATGCAGAGCATTGTTAACGGGGAACTGGAAAGCCTCCAACAAGAAGCGCAGTTAGCTGCTGAATCGGCAGTTGAACAAGCGCATCCGGACGCTTACCAGGTACTGCAAGACCCTCGTTTTAACTCTTGGCTCGAATCTCAACCTGCAGGTGTGCAAGGGCTATTCGATTCCGATGACCCACAAGACGCCATTTACCTGCTCAACCAGTTCAAATCCAGTCCGAGTCCCGGGCGTGAGGTCCAGTCTCGCCGAGAGAAGCAAAAGCGCTCTCTCAATACGGCAGCTGGCCGCACTGCAGTACCCAAAGACAATGCTGATATAGATGATGAAGATGCGATGTGGGCATCCATCTCTAAGCAGGTCCAAAAGGACTTCGGACATAGTTAATTCATTCTTGAGGTGATTCTATGTCTACCAAATACGGTGATATCAGCCCGCGTGTAGGCCTCTACGCAAAGGCGCAATTCTTGGTTCACGCTGACGTAATCCAAGTTCTTTCCAAGCTTGGCCAAACTGAGCCAGTGCCAAAGAACAAAGGCCAAAAGGCTAAGTTCCGTCGAGCGGTCCCATTCCCGCCAGCGACCACGCCACTTGCTGAAGGTGTTCGTCCTGCAGGTCAAAAGCTTGCAATCGAAGATGTGGAAGTGGATCTAAAGCAATACGGTGATTGGACCGGCATTACCGATGTTATCCAAGACACACACGAAGACCCGATCCTTCAGAAGATGACTCAGCTGTGTGGCCAACAGGCCGCTGAAACAGCCGAGCTTGTTCTTTGGGGCGTTGTGTCTGGTGGTACGGCGGTTGTCTTTGCTAACGGCACGGCTCGTAACCAGGTGAACACCAAAATTTCACTGGTCAAACTTCGCCAAGCAGTACGTTCTCTGTCTGGTAACCGTGCGAAGAAGAAGACCCGTATTCTGTCAGGTTCGGCAGATTACGCCACTAAGCCAGTGGAAGCGGCGTACATCGCGGTTTGTCATACCGACCTCGAAGCGGATATTCGCGACCTTGAAGGCTTTACGCCAGTGGCGGCGTACGGCTCTCGTAGCCCGATCGTCCCAGAAGAGTTTGGTAGCGTTGAGAACGTGCGCTTTATTACCACGCCTCTTCTAGAGCCAATCGAAGATGCGGGCGGCGCAGCGGGTGGTACGGTGATCTCCACTAGCGGTACCAACGCAGACGTTTACCCGATCGTTGTGTTTGGTGAAGACGCTTATGGTGTTTGCCCACTAAAAGGCAAGCAGTCGCACGAAATCAAAGTGCGCAACCCGGGCAAACCTGAGCATGGCGACGAGCTAGGTCAAAATGGTTCGGTCGGTTGGATTATGTGGTTTGCTGGCGTCATCTTGAACCAAGCATGGCTCATGCGAATTGAGGTTGCAGCGACTCAGCTGTAATTCCTTGTAATTGCCCCTCTCGCGAGGGGCTTTTTTTTTGAATAAGAGAAACTGATTATGGCCAACTACGATTACATTAACTTGGACGTTAAACGTAAAGACCCTCTCGTTACGCACTTAAAAGACGTCTGCGGCATTGAGCCCGCTGACACGGCAACCATTAACGACCTGCAAGACGCTATCTTGGCGTTCGAAGAAAACAACGGCTATGAGCGCCCGATGAGCCTACTGCCCGAGCGATTAAAGCCTCAAGACCCAATCGTACCCGCGCAAACCGAAGAGAAAGAGCCGGTGTACAAGCCTATCTCTGCTTATCCACGCCGTAAGGTCATC
The DNA here is from genome assembly GCF_056726085.1 of Vibrio sp. 2433-A1. NCBI lineage: Bacteria > Pseudomonadati > Pseudomonadota > Gammaproteobacteria > Vibrionales > Vibrionaceae > Vibrio > Vibrio sp. 2433-A1. The sequence continues at coordinate 94,492 of NZ_JBRESC010000005.1, read as the reverse complement.
GTGCAAAACTCGCTGACGGATTCACCTCAAGAGTACTTCCAGATCAACGAGTACAAAATCTTGGTGAAGTTTGATGAAGAAATCGACCTGCCAGAGCCAATGATTGAGCACATCAAAGGCGTGAAGCAAACGACTTACAAGCAAGAGAAAGATGGTTCTATCTCGCCGATTGTTCGTCGCTGCTTTGGTGTGATGGAAGCCTAATGAACTACCTTCAGCTGTGTAATCGACTGCACGGTGAGATGAATGACAGCGGTACGGGTCTAACCGCTGTCATTAACCAAACCGGACGATACGGCAAAATCGTCAATGCGATTCGTGAAGCTTGGATAGAGATCCAAGATGACAACTGGGATAGCGAGTTTTTTGGTATGAAGCCGAAAGCCGATCCCGCTGACGCAGATACGTTTTACAACCGTCACGATCCCCAAGTTCTTACCGAGCAGCTTGATACCCCCTACATTCCCGAACAATACCAGATGATCATCGTTTACCAGGCTATGAAGAAACAATCATTGTCTCTCAATGCGCCTGAGTTGCGCGCTATAGCAGACGAAGGCTACGCGACCATAATGGCGAAAATGGCGAATCGATACATTGGTGCTGATTGGGGTAAACCGTCTGAACCTGTGCCTGTGAGTCCATTGCCGTAATGCCACAACCAAGAACGCAACACGTAGCGTTGCAGGGTACTGTTGACCTTGTAACACCGCCCATCGCGAAAGCGCCAAGTCATGCTATTACTGCTGACAATGTTCAGCCATTGTGGGGCGGTGGCTTTGGCCGTATCGAAGGTTACGAACCTGTCGATGGAGCGCCAGCGCCGAGTGATCATATCTACTATCGCGTTATTCTGCCTGTCGTTGATGCGGCTTGGGTAGGCGGTACGCTCGAGTTGAATGGCTTAGTCGGTACCATTTCTGATATCGATGAGCCTAATTTGTCGCTGCAAGTCGTGGCGGTAAAGCTCACAGGCGTGAAAGACGATGTTGTCACAATAACCCCGCCAATGGGTAGCCCTGTCACTCAGCCTCTTAGCTATATCACTACGTTTGGATTTGGTAGTAATGCTCAAGAGCAAGCTCAAATCCTTGCAGCCGCGCACAAACTGATGTTTGGCAAGGTCGCCAAACCCATTGGTGATGGTGTCCTTCGTGGCGTGGTGGATCTCGCTGGCCAACTGATTGCGTTTCGAGATAACGGCGGCGAGCTCGCGATCTCCATGGGAAATGCCGACCATACTTGGACCGCTGTCCCGGATGTGTACGAAGTCACGCTTAAAGCCGTAACAGACCCTGATGCGTTCGTGGAAGGTGCCAGCATTGATGTGGGTGGGGTGGTGGTGAACCTGTACGCCGCGACCTTCGCTGCCGATGGTCAAACGGGCATCATGTACGTTGACCAACCAGTCACCACGAATGCTGATGTGAATGTCTCGATCGATGGTGGCGTTAAAGCCGCGACCGCTGGATCGATGATCAAGGCAACGTATTCGGCAGGAAAAGTTTGGACCTTTGAGTATCACAACTTCTACGCAGGCAGTGCGACTCGTTATGCTTATGGCACTAACGGGGATTCCTTGGTTGAAGTTCGGCCTAACGGGGTGATCATTCCGATTCCTGTTTATGACACGCGCACCATTACCGCGATAGAAGTGCATCGCAATCATTTGTTTGTTGCGTTTCAAGGTGGTCAATACGGGCATTGCGCCGTGGGTGAACCGTTAAACTGGGAAATTCTCTTAGGGGCTGAGCAGTTCGGTACAGGCGATGAGATCACGGCATTGCAATCCATGCCTGGTGGTTACCTGCTGATAGGGTGTGAGAACAGCCTGCATGTACTCAGTGGTGCTACTCGTCAAGATTGGGTAGCGGCGCAGCTGTCAAAGGTAGGGATTACTGCTGGTACGCTAACCAGTACCTTCAAGCCGATCGCCCATAGTAACAACGGCTTTATTGACGTAACCCAAACCGAAGCGTTTGGCGATTTCATTGCCAATGAGATCCACGCCAATGCTTTACTGGGTGATGATGCATTCCATCCTCGCCACACGAATTTCTTTGCTCACTCTCACAAGAAAGAGCATAACCAGATCCGCTTTTATCAGCGCGGGTTATCCCGTCACTTTATTGTTCAACTGCTTTCTGAGGGAAAGAACCGAGCAGCGTTCTTCTCTTACCCCAAAGCGCTAGAGGGCGTATGGGATACCAAAGAGCATACTTACCTCGCGTTTGATGATGGGCATATTTACCGTCAGAACGACAAGATTTGTTCTTTTGCAGGCAACGAGATTTATTGGGTGCTGCGCTTAGCCTACACGCATACGGGTAGCCCTAATACGGTGAAGTCTTGGGATTCATTCGAGCTGCAAATGTCGTCTGAAGGATCGCTCAATCTCAAGTTCATTCACTCGCTTGATTACGGCTCGATGGAGCACGCGCAATCTCGCAGTGAAATTCAAGGCGTATTTGGTGGCGGCGGTCGATGGGATGAAGCCCTTTGGGATAACTTCTTCTGGTCTAGCCCCGACTATGTGACGCCAACGGTCTATCTCAACGGCCATTCTAAAAACATTTCTATTCTGCTGTCTGGTCGAAGTGACTATGAAAAGAACTTCAAACTAGACGGTTACACGCTCTCTTATATTCCAAGGAGAAAGTACCGTGTCTAACGATTACTACGAACGTAAAGCCGAGTTAGAGCCGTTTACTACCGCACGATCTGATGATGTGCGCAACGAGTTAGACGCTGTTCAGAGTGCTTTTGAAAAGCTGCCACAACCTCGCCAAGACGGAACGAAAGGATTCCTAACGGCGTTCACGATTGTTACGCCGACTAATCCGAGTGAGCCGGCGACCCACGCGCAAGTCACTGCCGAAAAAGAAAAGAACACCGAGCAGGATGGTCGCTTAGATAATGTCGAGAATGCGCTGACTGGTTTGGGGCCAGTCGATGGTCGATTTACAACGCTTCGCTATGTGGCGTCAGAGGGACAAACACAAATCGTGTTACCTGCCCAGTTTCAATCGCTTGCTTATGTTCATAAGAATGGAGCTAGGCTCTACCAAACCGTGGGGTTTGACTACGATGTAGTAACGAAGACGATCACCTTTACCAATTCGTTGTCGCTCAGTGATGAAGTGCTGGTGGATGTGGGCATGGTCCCCGATGCGGTGCTGGCTGATTTGATTGCCATTCAAAACGATATCGCTAACCGTCACTCTGATATCAACACAAAACATCAAGATGTAACAAGCAAGCATCAATCGGTGTCTTCAATGCACGGTGATGTCGATACCTGGCAGCAACAAGTTAGCCAAGATAAAAACACGACCGTTGCAGCGAAAGATGAAGCCAACGCCACTTATGCGCTGCTGCAAAAAAGACATTTAGGCAGTCATGCAACGCCGCCGACAACCGATAATGATGGTAACCCGCTTATTGAGGGTGCGACTTACTACAACAGTACTAGCGGTAAAAGCTATGTTTATGAGCAAGGGACTTGGGTTGTTACGAACCTATCAGAAACAACGACCACCTCGAAAACCAGTTTAACCGGCGCCACTATCCTACCTGCAGGACCAACCGCTGATAGACCAGATCCCGCAGACTTAACACCAAACCAAGCCTACATTCGAGCCAATACAGACCTTGATGAGTTTGAAGGCATTATCGTTGGTCAAACTGAATGGGGCAGTATTGGTGGTGGCGGCTTAACCAAACCAGATAAACCGGATGTGACCGAATACCCATACACGCTCAAGAAAGGGCAGAACCTGCTGGTTGATGTCTCTGATGGAGTGTCAAAGGTTGTCAATTTTCCATCGGGCCAGTTGCCAGGTTTCGGGGGCACGATTTCATTAACTGGTTGGAATGGTGATCCTTCAATCACTGTGCGTATTGCTGTAGACCCTGCGCAAGAATGGGACGTGCCAGAATATCCCACCGGCGCACACTTAACGCTTGGGGGTAACCAAGCCGCAGCGCTTCAACTCACGCCGGATAACAAAATTGCTCTTGGTCCTGTTAATGGCGAGAGTCAGCGAGTGGTTAAGCGTGGGATAGTAGAGTTATGGTCTGGCACTGTGAACATGGATGGTCATGCCGTTACGTTAAGTCAACCAGCATCAAACTTTGATTACCTCGTCGTTGAATCCCAACAAGGCGGAATTAAACAGACTCACACGACTTTTAACTGGGACGACCCAATTTCAATCTTAGCGGCACAGTTATCAGGAGCTACTAATAACCGTATCGGATGGCTGGTAAACACCGCTGACCCACTGGTGCGCACATTATCAACAGGCAATGGTTGGGTAGCGGCATCTGATGCTGTTCAAAAAGTTTATGGCGTGAAGTTATGAGGAGGTCATCATGACACAAGTAGTAGATTTAAGTATGGCCTTTGATGGTAAGCAGAGTGAAGAGCTAAACGAGGTGATGTTATTGCCTGATGGTCTATACGACACAACAGGCACACTAGCTACAGTACCAAACTTACTAGATTACACTGAGTTAGAGGTGACATTCACATTTAAGACTCAACCACATCGAGTCCTTTACAAAAGCAGCATAAGCAAGAGTGATTTACTTGCCGGAAAGGATACGATTGATACAGGGACCATGATTGATATTCTTCGCGTCTTGGTTGTGTTTAACAAAGATACAGGTGATATATCTCTGACCTATATTAATGGTGACGCAGCTGTTGCTGGTATTATTGGTCGCAAAAAGAAATACGCCACGACCAATCTAACCGAAACGCTGCAAGTAAACGGCGGTAACAACATTACCACCAATGCTCGCTATGAAATCCCTGCCAGTGCGTTACCTGCTAACTTCTTGGATGAGAACGGGAACATTAAGAAGAATGTAGAGTTGCTAGCGGAAATAGACGTCCAGACTGGGATTAATAAAGGCTTCAAGCCTTTCGGCTTTGGTTCAAGGTATATATCAGATAACAGTAGCATACAAGGTGAGGGCGTTACTGCGATTAGGGCGGATTCTTACATAGAAGTCATAACGGCAGGTTATGGTGCTAATTTCACTGGTGCAGTAAATAATTTTCTCGTTCACAAGTCATACCCTAACCCTTGGGGCGGCTTACCTAGTTCCGTCGGCTCAGCACCTTGCCAAGTCATCGCCACACTCTCAGGCGAAGCCTACACCGTCCAAACCGCTTAGAGGTCTATCAAAATGCCAGTATATGGAAAGCTAAACAGCAACGAAATGTTAGTGACCGACCGCAAGCTTAAGTTTTCGGAAGGGTGGATTAAAACGTTTGAAAATCGAGAGCGCCCAACGTCAGAGCATGTGTTATCGGTTGATGGTCTTTGGGTGCTGCCAGAGTTAACCGTCGCAGAAGTTCGAGAGCAGCGCAAGGCGCGATATTCCGCAGAGACGGATGAGCTAAAAGAACACATCAAGTCAGATGAAATGCTCGGCAAGCCAGCTGAAGAAATAGAGCAAAAACTGGCGGAGTGGCGAGACAAGGTGAATCAGATTAAACAAGACTTGCCGATGCCAGAAGAAAAGCAGGTAACAAGTATTCCATATCACTATCAACCTTTGTTACCACCAAGTCCAATAACCGAAGAATTACCAACCGAGCCGCTATAAGCGGTTTTTTTGTGCCTAAATAAAGGGGAAAGTATGTCTATCTTATCTTCAATGTCTTCTGGCATACCTGGTGGGGCAACCACTGCCGATCAGCCAGTGCAAACACAAGCCAACAAGACGCCAGATCCTCTTAATGTGGCTGATGAAGTGTCCAATATCACCAGTCAAAACTCACTGGCAATGCGTTCAGCAAAAGCTAAAGGCAATCAATATGCGGCTAGTCGTGGAATGCAGAACTCTACTCTTGGTGCAGAAGCGGCTCAGCGTGCGATGGTTGATGCAGCATTGCCTATGGCTCAACAGAATGTAAGTCAGCGTCACGATGTGAAAATGCAGGAAGATTCTGTTCGGGCCAATACGGTCGGCGAGTACTTGAATGCAGCAAAAGAACTGCAAACCAGTTTCTTTGATGCCTACAAAGACATTCAATCAGCAGAGATCCCAGCAGCGGAGAAAGCTAACGCAATTAAAGATCTCTACAACAAGCAACAGCAGCAGCTCAACCAGATGAAGCAGTTATACGGTGGCTTGGCGACAACTGAAAAAGATTGGTCTGGGTTTGCAGACTTACTAGATGCGTAAGGGGTGACAATGTTTAACTTTTCAGAATCTTTTGGTAAAGCCATGGACTGGCTAACCAGTGACCAAGGAATGCAAGTGGTTGGTGCGGTCGCTGAGTCAGCCGGCGACTATTTGGTTAAGTCAGAGTTGGGTGATCGCCAGCAGCAAAATATGATTGACCAGATGAAACTAGACCATAAGCAGCGCCTTGAGTTTAACGATCACCTGCAGCAACAAAAGGATGACCGCAAACAGTGGGTCGAGAGCAACTTAGCCCCTCTTGATTACTCAATGGGCGCAAACCGTGATTCCCTTGCTGGTGGCGGTAAGTTGTCTAATGGCGTTCTTCAGCGTATGCGAGGTTAGTTATGGGTTTTTCTCCTATGGGTGGCGCGTCCTCTTACGGGCAGAGTAAACGCGACTTCGATAATTCGATTGGGCGAGATCGTCACAGAGATAGAAATGACCGCGATCGTAGAGAACGCGAATCTTCTTACTCTACTCGAGAGCGTGAAGCCCGAGAACGTCAACAGCAGATAGAGCGTGCCAAAAAAGCTAGAGAAAAGGCTGAGCGCGAAAAAGCGGAAAGAGAAGCTAGGGAAAAGGCCGAGCGCAGAGCTCGATATGAAGCAAAACGCCAAGAGGAAGAGGCAGAAGCGGCTAAAAATAGTTCCAGCGGTTTTTCGCCCATGGGAGGTTTGAGTTCCTATGGTCTAAATGCTTCTTCAATTTCACCGATTGGCGGTCGTGGTGTGCTGGCGGGAATGAGAAGTGCCAGCGATCCAGAAGAGCGTGAGATTTACGAGCGCAGCCAAAGCCCAACTCAGTATGGCTCCATTCACTTTAGAGCACCAACGTACAATGAGGCCAAAGGCAATATTTACACAAACGAGAATGCCTATGCTGGTGAGGCGATTAACGAAAATACAAGCGAGGAAAATATTGCTCGCTTAACGGGTGACGCTATAGGTGAAAAGGGCTTTAAGGCCGCTAGGAACTTAATGGCTTCGCCTTTTGGTCCTGTTGGTTCGTTGGTGTCAGAAGTGGTTGGTTGGGCAAGTGGACTTCTTGATGATAGTACGGACTGGGAAAAAGCAATAAAAGATCAGATTAAAGCAGACATGGAAAGCGGGAACCTAATCAAAAATATAGGCTCTACTGCCCAAACTGCAGCAACAGTTGGCGCAATGAAAGGCAGCTCTTTTGCTCAAGATGCCGCCTCTGTTCTTCTTAATCCAGCAGCGTCTGGGATCATTGGAGTGGCTGATGATATTATTGGCTATGAAAAATGGAAAGGCAGAAACAAAGAATATTTAGACAGCCATGGGCTCTTGGATAGGCCTAGTTTGCCACAAGAAACAGGGGGAGGGCGAGAAAATAGACCCTCCAGTATTCTGGCTAATATGTTGCCGGGTCCAGACCAACCTATTAGTAATCCAACAATAGAACCAGAACTTCCTGATTTTGACTGGGTTGACGGTGACGACTTTAATTCAAATTACAACATGGGGTTCAAGCGATAATGTTAAATAAAATGAAGCAAGATGGTCAGGCCAAAATGCAGCAAGTGTTCAATGGCATTATGCAAAAGAGCATTCAGAAGTCAGGAGCACAAGTCGACCCGCAAAACATTCCCGGTAGTTTGGGGATGATTGTTGCGAACGCAATGATCGCGACCCTAGAAGAAGCGAAAGCCAACCGTAAACAAGTACCACCTCAAATTGTACTCCAAAGTGCAGTAGATATAGTAAAACAAGCGCTCAGTCAGTTTGAGTTAGAGCCTCAAGAACTAGAAGCGCTTATGGCTCAAGTGTTTTCGGTTGCGATGGAATCGTTTTTGGCCATGGCACAAGAAACGATCTCGCCAGAAGAGCGAGCCAAGTATGAGCAGTTTATGCAGATGGTGAATCAAGGCATGCAGCAAGAGGCACCGCAGTCAGAACAAGGAGTCATGTAATGGGTTTAGGTGGAATCTTAGGCGGCATGCTTCGAGGAAGTGGCCAAGGCGTGCGAGAAAACGCTCGCCAGAGCATTGAAGACAAAGAGCGACTTCGTCAGGAACAACTAGAAGAAGAACGGTACCAAGCTCGGTTAACCGATGAGCGGGCCGATCGTGATGCTCACTATGCGAAAGTACGTGCTGATCAACAGTCAGATTTAGAGGCGAGCCGTGAGCATGATCTGGAACTGGCCAAGCTTAGAAATCAAGCGAGTAAAGATAGCTCTAGAAGTAACACCTTGCTTGCCAACAGGGTAAAAAGCTTTGAGAGCCAGGGGGCTAAGTACTTAGAGACGATTGATAAAATCTCAGTTGACTCAATGATGACGCCAGAACAAAAGTTAGCAGCAGCTGCGCCGTTATATGCGCGGCTAGATGAACTCGTAGAAAATAACCCTGATATGGTCGAGCTGAGTCCGTTATTTAGCTCTTTTCATTCGAGCGCTAAGGGATTCATTAGTCAGTTTGAGCAACCAGATCCGGAGCCGAACCCTGAGCAAACGGCAGGTAATTCGAAAGAAGACTTTGTTATTCCCGTAAAGAAAACGAACGATACCGCCAGCAACTCAGTTAGTAATCGTTCTAGCGCGGAAGCTCAATACCTAGAACGCTCGGGACCGATCGGGGGAATTCTCAAGTCGATGAAAGTCAGCCCATCAACAGGACAGAAAACGGCTGATATGGAACAGCTGCGTTTATCAGGTAACGTCCGTCCCTTCTAGCTATTTGTGATTTATTTGATCCACACACTAGACCTACCACTTATCTTCACCCTAAACTTGATGTCAGGTTATGATCAAGGATGCACATCATGTTTAGGAAACTACTCCACAAGTATATTCAAGATCCTATCATTTTTGGTGTTGGCGTATTTGTTGCCCTATTCTGGTTTGGTGCAATACGTAATCAACTCAAGCCCTATTATCAAGCTCTTATACAAGATACTGGCGGTGGCTGGGCGGCTGTCGTGGAGATGTATCACAACATAGAGCTTGCCATTATTTTAATGTTTCACTAGAGGTTTTTATGCACAAGCTCTTTACGCTTGTAGCTGCCATAGTCCTGCCGGGTTGTGCCAGCTTTATGGATGTGTCTATGTATAGGATAGGCTCGCCAAATGGAAATTGGGACTTATCCAAAAAGGTATTGGTTTCCCCTGACCCAAACAGTGACTGGAACACTCAGCATCTTGCTGATTCTGTGGCTTTTTCCTTTTCAGCTAACGGCATCAGTGCTTATACAAAATCAGAGCTAGATTTGTTAAACCACGAAGCTGATTATCTCGTCATTTATGATTTTTCCACTAAAGCAAGTACATACACTTATGATTACATTGATACTGACTATGATTACGAATGGGTCGGTGATGGGAAGTATAAGTGCAAGCCTGGCTATTTTGATGAGATAGAATGCACTGAAGGCCAAACACTGAAGTCAAACAAAACTCAAACTTTAAGAACCGCAACTAGGACAACCAAATATAAAACAATGTATGTCTGGGTTTATGATCTTTTGATAGATAACGCCAAGGACGCAAAGGTATATTATTCGTATGCTACAACCACGTCAGAGAAATGCTCAGATTCATATACCGCGAAAGTTTTAATTGGTGAGATCGTCAAAAACATTGAGTTGGGACCAGAGTATAGAGCAGACAATACTATCGAAATTACAAATTGCCCCGCCAACTGACGGGGCTTTGGTCTTTACCTTGCGAATGCCGATGCACTAGCTAAGCGATATACGGCCGTTTTTGCACCCATTCTTCCACCTCGTGTTTCATCCAACCTACGGCTTTAACACCAATCCTTACTCGCTTAGGAAAATCGGGATTGTATTTCTCTATGGAATACAATGTCGATCGGGCAAAGCCGGTAATTTCCATCACTTCTTTTACACGAATGATCTGCACCTCGTGCTTATTAGGCAAGTCTTCTATGTTTCGCAGTTCTGGCGATTTTACGGGCGCGGGCAGGGCTTTGGGCTTTGGTGGTTTAGGCAACTGTGCTGGTGGGTTACTGTCTGGTAGTCGGCTTGAAATGGCTTTGTAAACCTTGCTGACATCCTCATCGCTAAACACACGTGGAAAGGTAAGTAGCTCGAGCAGTCTTTCTTTATTGCAAATAAACGCATCGTCTGGAATAAACTGCGTATTACTTGGTTGGCCGCTCTTTATTTCCACCAGCATCCGAAAGTTAACGTGGCTTTTTAGATCAACCAAGTCTTTGTACATCGGCAAGTTTTCAGCAGGCAGCGGTTTAGGCTTGCTTAGCTTTTCTGCCATTAGGTTAAAAGCATTAATGTACGCCTCTTTGATCTGTGCTGCTTTCTTTCCTGTAAACCCCATCACCAAAAAGAGAAAACCATCTTTGGTCATTTGGTAGAATGGCTGAAGCTTATTGTTCTGTAACTCGTTGTTTTTATGGCAAAGCGTAAAATTACGCTTTGTAAATTCAGGCGAGCAGTCTAGGGCTTTGATCTTTCTTAACACATCTTTGTGTTGCTTTCGAAAGTAATTGGAAATGAGGAAAGAATCGGTTACTAGCTCTTTTGTTTGAGAAACAAAGACTAAATCTTCTGGGTTGTGTTGCGCGATCGGCAGTTGGATCTGTGCTGGCATGGCAGCCTCCTTACGATGATGTGTAATCACCACAACCAGAGACCAATCCAGTGGTGGTGAACTGAACAAGGTTGGTCTTGCCGCTCGTAAGGAAACGGTGCGCTTGCGCGCCCTCATCCAGCTCACCATAGGTGCACTGAATCACGCAATAAAAAACCAGCATAAAGCTGGCGTCACTGCGCCTTACGAATAGCGGGAGACCAATCCCGGCAACGGATTTTGCCGTTGCCATATAACGATAGCGCCTTGATTTATTGCTTGTCAATACTATAGCTAAAGATCATTGTTCGGGTCAATTTGTGTATCTATACAGGTTTTAAAGTGTCACGATAACGACATTGTTTGCATCTCATCGAATTTGCGCGATAATTCCCAATAATGAACATAGCCGACTCTTTCGAGTCGGTTTTTTTATGCCCGCCATTTGAGCGGTTTTTTTTGTTTCTGAGGAATCCAAAATGTATCGAAGCCCAATACGCAACTTAAACTTTGGCGCAGCGCCTAACGAATCGGTTGATGAACAAGGCATGGTAGGTGATTTTGTTGATAGCGTGCAGCGTGGTTTCTATCAAGGTATGGCTGGTACGTTTGAGACTGTCGATCAGTTAACGGGCTTTGGTGGTGGCATTCGAGACTGGTTAAATACTCAAGCCGACAAACAGATCGCTGAGATGTCTGAGGAAGGGCAGAACGCTCTCACTCAAGAAATCTTTACTGAAGATGAAAACGGCAACCTTACGCTTGGCGAGGGCGCGACGAATGCGGCAACCTGGTTAAACTACTTGGGTCAGGGTATTGGCACTATTGGCAGCTTTATCGGTACTGGTGGCGCTGGTGGCGCGGTGGCTAAAGGTGGCGTTCGTTTACTTGCTACCGCAACAGGTAAAAAAGCGCTTGTAGAAACGGCTAAGAAAGAAGCCGCGAAACTTGGCTTTAAAGGCAAAGCGCGTGATTTTGTTGCCAACGCAGCGATCAGTGTGACCGTGGGCAACGGTATGATCGCCAACAACGAGCGAGAAAAGTTCAAAAGCTTGTCGTTCACTGAACTACAGAACAGCCCGGCGTTTTCCGATATGTATTGGAAAATGCGTGAAGACCCAACCAACCAACATCTAAGCGATCAAGAGGTAGGTATGGCGGCGCGTGAGGCGCTGGCAGAAGAAGCGGCAGACCGTGCGTATTTCGACCCTAAAATCACCGCAGTTAATACCATTGGCGGTTTAGCCGGTGCAGTCGGCGGTCGCGGTTTTGGCGTGATGGGCAATATTATTGACCCGAGCAAGACATTAAAAGGCGGGTTTGCGAAAGGGTTTGCCGTAGAAGGCGCACAAGAAGGAGCGCAGGGCGGCATTGAAGCGTTGGTTTCGAATGAAATTTATCGCGATTTTGTTAACCCTGAGCACGACATTATGCAGGGTGTGGCGCCTGGTGCGTTAAATGAAGCGATCATCGGTGGCACATTGGGTGCGTCTGTTGGAGGCGTGGAAGGCTATAAGCAGGGCCGCGAGAACGCCAAGGCCGCTCTTGTTGATGATATTGTAAACGAAGAGGTCGAAGCTCAAGAAACCCCAGTGGAACAACGCAGCCCAGAGCAGCGAGCCGCTGAAGAACCTATTACTGGAAATGCCTCTCTTGATACTGAACTGAATCGACTAGACGATTCTAATAGCGCCGCGAGTGAAGCCCTGCAAGGTTCTAAAGAGCGCCAAGTTGAGAACGCACTCGCGGCTAAACGTCAAGCAAGCCGCTTGGCACTGCAAGAGCGTGGTGTTTTACCTGAGCGAAATGCACAGCAAGATACCTTAGAGTTAGCACAAGCGTTTGACCCCGACCGTTACCAAGCCATTGTTCAAGAGTTATCGAACCCAGATATTGATAACAATCCTGATTATGCCGAGCAGCTCGAGCAAGAATTAATTTCTATGGCAGAACAAGCGAAGCGAATGGATATTGACCCACTTCAGACAAGCATTGATCGCCGGGTTTCCTCTAACCGGATTTCTCCAACGGAAGAGCAGAAACTTCGCCAGCGCCTATCGATTTACCAAGATAAGGGGATTGTCTCCGATAAAGAGTCGGCTATCACCGCTATTGAAGCGTTGCCTCAAGATCGAGCGCAGCGTGAGCAGACCAAGATGGATGCACAGATCCGTGCTCAATATGGATTGGATGAAGACTATCAGCCGACTGAAGCAGCCCAACGCATGCGTGAAGAACAAGGTATCGCCCTCCGTGATGAATTGAACTATCTAGATGCTAAGCCTAAAGCGGCTACTATCACGCCTAGCGATGGACCTACACAACAGGCACAAGCCGTTCAAGAGCGTATCGCCGAGCAAGATATTGAACTTAATCAGCAAAGTATCGTTTCTCGTCGCGACTATGAAAACGCTCAAAGTCAGGCATTTGAATCTGGTAACCCTCTCAATGATGACTTGCTCAATAGGTTAGCAACTGAGCGAGCATCTAAGTTCTCTAATCGCCCTGCATCAATGAAGCTTCGTGAAGAAGGTAGAAAGCCAATTAAAGACTTGGCATCACTGACACAAAAAACAAGAGGGATGAGCAAGCGACTTAAACGCCGTATCCAGCGAGCAAAGGGCTTTGATACCAATGCCGTGCTTCAATCGTTCCAGCAAAACGAGAAACGCTTACAAGCCTATGAACAGGAAGCGAAGAACCAAGCGCGTATCGAGGCTAACAAGCCTGAAAATGTAGCGAGACGACAGTCAGCGGAAGCCTTGTTCGCGGATAAAATGGAATCCCCTGATGCTGCACAGTTTAAAGAAAACTTGATCACTTCAATGATGAATGAAGTGAACCTGATAGTGGATGAGTCGCACGGTACTGTCCTTGAAATAGATGGTCAGGAAGTCAGTTTGCCAGAAGTAAAGCGTCAGCTTTCTAACGGCATTCGGACACTTGCTAACAAATTTATTGGTAAAACGGCTTCCATGAATGAGCGTCTTCGCGCTCGCAGGCAACAGAATGAGGTTAACAATGAACCAGTGTCTGACGTTCAGCCTGATCCTGAGTCAGTGCAAGAAGAATCACCAGATGATGTCGGTGACCAAGCGAGTCAAGAGAGTGAGAAGAACGATTCGTTAGGTAAAGTACAAGCGGTTCGATTAACGGCCTATCACGGGTCGCCTCACAAGTTTGATAAGTTTGACTTAACAAAGGCGGGATCAAACACCGATAGTGGCATGTTTGGTACTGGTATCTATTTTTCTTCGAGTAAAGATGAGGCTCGACGATATGCTAAAGGATCTGGCGAAGTTAAAACGGTAGAGTTGCTCTTCAACAATCCTTTAGTTTTAAATAAAAAGTCAGATATTCCCAACATAGAACAAAGTTTAGAGACGTTAGAGGACTTAGAGAATGCTGACATAGCTTACTCTAACTTGTTTACTCAATACCTACTTGATAATGGGTATGACGGCGTAATCTCAAAAATTAGTGAGCCATATCAGTACGTGGCCCTATCTGCAGATCAAATATCAAACAAGCCAGATGGTACCGTCATAGATGACGGTACCAAATCAGATGTTCGGGATGACCGAACAGCTCAACCTTACGGTAATCCCGAAGAGTTGGAAAATCAGCAGACACCAAGGCTAAAAGAGAACGAGTTGATCACGGCCTTTGCCAAGGCGTCGGAGGAATATGAATTTAACCAAAGATACCGCTACAAGATCGACAAGCTAGAGCCAGCGCGTAAAGCCATTTCTGACGCAATGGAAGCGGCAGGCGCAACCACGCATGATTTGTATGCCTTTGGTCAAAAAGCCGATAGCCAGTACAAGTCAGATCGTGACGAGGCCACTGTCTTAGCGAAAGAATACTTGCCTGATACGGCGATAGAGAAAACGCCAACTCAGCCAAAAGAGAACAATCAAGGCGGAACAAAGCCAAGTACTGAGCCAGAAGCTAAAACCACACAAGAGCCCGAAGTCGAAGCGCTAAGCCATTTCAATGACAGCGAAGTGTCGGGAATTATTGGTCACGTTCAATACATGGCTGAGAAGATGCGCGCCATCGCGTTCAACTGGAAAGAGGGTGATCCGCTAGTCGGGAAATCACCGCGAGCCTTATACAACGAGGGTAATGCGCGAGAGTTTGACTTGATGATTGCCAAGAGTGAATCGCCGAGCGAGTTCCAGCGGTATGTCAATGTACTGAAGCAACAAGGCAACTCTGTGGGCACTGCAATGATGGTGCTAGAGAAAATCCAGTCTCGCCAGGTGAAGAAGCTTTTTGGTGTAAAAACTAATGCCGATGTGAAAGAGCAAGTGGATACAGTGGCGGATCAGCTCGAAGCCTTGGCCATGACTCTCGATAGCTACCAGCACACACCAAAGGAAACCAACAGCAAAGCAGAGAAGATCGAGAAGATAGACGACTTTGGCGAAGTGCTACACGGTGCTCGCAAGCATACATGGGGCGCATTTGGTGACAGTCTTAATAAAGATTACAGCCAAGACGAGATGAAGTCCGAGCCTCTATCTAAGCTTTTGCCGAAGCCAAACTATAAGAAGCTATCAAACGAAGGGGTTTCGAACTTTAACTTGGCAATGATCTCCGTGCTTCGTGGTGCCATCCCTTCCAAGCCTCGGAAGTCGTACCGACTTTCCAGTTGGGTAGAGCGAGTTAATGCAACGCGCACCATGTTAAAGCTCGCAATGGACAACGATAGCCGTTTAGAGCAATCACCTTTCCATAAGTCCACTATGGGCCAGTTGCTAACATCAATCGCTGACGATCTCTCTGTTGAGCAAATTGAAACGCTTGGAAACTTTGAGGCCGAATATTACAACATTGCTAAGAAGTTTGTCTTTAAACGCAAGAAAGCGTATGGGCGAGACTCCGTAGAAGCGGTTTCTATTGAAGAGCTCGGCACGAAAGCACTGCAGCTGCTCAAAGGTGTCGAGCAAGACTCAAAAGGCAGCACGCCTAAGAAGCGCGTTGATATGGCTGTCTACATTAAGCGTTATACCGGTGACGCATTCATTGGCGTTAAGGTTGGCAGTCGTGTTGTTGAAATTAAATCAGGCTTTGAAAGCACCAAGCAAGCCAGACTGTACATGACTGAAAACCAAACAGCGCTTGAAGATGAAGTGATCGCAAGACGCAAAGAGGCGCGTGAGCAGGTGCGTTCAGATAGCAACCGTCCACGAGAGGGCATTGTTGAACGCGAAGGTGATGTGACGCCAGAAGATTTCTCTGAGGCGTTTGGCTTCCGTGGTGTTCAGTTTGGTAACTGGGTGGAAGGTAAGCGTAGGCAGCAAGATTTAAACAATGCGTATGACTCGCTGGTGGATTTGGCCCGCTTGATGGGTGTGTCAACTCGAGCGATCTCGCTGGGCGGCAAGCTTGGCCTAGCTTTTGGTGCGCGTGGTAAAGGAGGTCGAAGCAGCGCGGCCGCGCACTTTGAACCAGGTACCTTTGTTATCAATCTGACTAAGGTGCACGGCAAGGGCTCACTGGCTCACGAGTGGTTTCATGCGCTGGATTATCATTTCGGAGAGGGAACGAATGTATCAGGTCGCAAGCGTGCGGAAGCGATTGAAAGTATTCGCCCGGAAATGGCCGAGAAGTGGAACAACATTAAGAAAGCCATTCGCGAGAGTGATTTACCAAACCGCTCTGAAAAACGCGATGAGCTGCGAACTAAAGGCTATTGGAACACTGATGTTGAGCTGGTGGCTCGCGCTTTTGAAACATGGGTGATCGAACAGAACTCTCATAGCGGTATCACTAACGACTACCTGGCGAATGTTCTTCCTCACAACAATCAAGAAGACTACCCATACCCGACTGCAAAAGAGATGGAGCAGGGGATCTCTGCGGCCTATTCAGATTTTGCCAAGTCGATCCGCGAGCAAGCTGACGATAAGGGAAATGTCACCCTGTATAGCTTGGATGAGTCCCAAGCTACGCAACAGGATAACGATCCTTCAACAGAGCAAGTCAAAGGCTTTGTGGAGAGCATCTTTAAAGGGACGCCAGACTTAGCGCACGCTGAAATGTTGATTGAGGTAGTGAGCTCGGAACAAGATTTGCCAAACCATGTTCGGTACCAAATTCTTAACGATGGGGTAGAGGGTAAGGTCAATGGCCTGTATGACCCACATAGCCAGCGAGTCTATCTGGTGGCACCTAAGATCCCGACTAAAGAGCATGCAGAGCGCTTTATCTTCCATGAGCTCGTTGGTCACCACGGCTTGCGCAGTCTGTTTGGGGAAGATATCAACAAAGAGCTTGCCAATATTCGTAACCTAATTGGTGGAAAGAGCGGCGTTCTCAGCCTAGCGCGAAAGATGAATGTCGATTTAGGCGCATACGTCAATATCACCGACAGGGCGGTGGCGAACAACGAGATCTCTGCTGAGCAAGCGGATTACATTTTGTTTGATGAGCTGCTTGCGCATGTGGCTGAAAGCAAGCGTGTCGCCAGTGCTCTCGACCGATTGATCATGAAGGTGAAAAATTGGTTGCGCCGACACGGTTTTGAATCGTTGGCGAAGTACGGAAAAGCAGACCTTCTCGAGCTGCTGACTAACATTCGCACCTCACTAAACAACCCTCCACCGACAAACCCGCCAAGCGGCAAGCGTGGCCGTGTAAGCTATTCATTGGATAACGGCAAGGCCAACAAGAAGCCTACCTATAGTTGGGTGTCTGAGCAGGCTGGCAAAGGGCTTCCTGATGTCGATAAGGTTCTAAACACAAAGCAAACCAACTTGGTGAAGCGGATTAAATCTGCAATTCAAGGCTTTGCACCAATTGAAGCGCTAGGGCGAAACAAGTACGCAATGCTCACGCTCAGACAGATGAGCGAGGTGGCCGGCTTTGTTGATAAAGAGCTCGGGAAAATGATTGATGGTTATCAGCAAGAGGTAAACTCGATGGTATCCACTCAGAACACCCTAGCAGAAGAAGCTGCGACCATATCTGATGATCTTTCAAAGTGGGCGAAGAAGAACCGTAAAGCCGCCGATCAAATGTTTGACTTTGCCCATGATGCGACCTTGGCAGATGTAGATCCGAGTAAGTCTTTTGAATCTCGTACGGAAGACCTCAAGCGTGAGATTGAACGATTGCAACGTGCCTTAAAGGAGTACAGTGACACGACGTCTGGGCGAGGAAAAGAAATCTTTGAAGAACTCAAAGAAATGCGCGAATTACTCAAGCAAGAGCCCAATCGCCGAAAGGAGCACGCAAGGCTAAGGCCAGTCTGGTCCCGACTCTCCAAAGTGCAACAAGCCAAGTTTCGCGAGATGCGCGATTACTACATTAAGCAAGGCGAGCGGTTTGATAAAGCGCTAGAAGAGAATATCAATCGCGCTGTGGAAGATCAGAAGACCCGCAAAGAAATGCTGGCAAAACTCAGACAACGCCAAGAGGTGCGAGCAAAAGGGTTGTATTTCCCTCTGTCTCGCTTTGGTGACTACTGGTTAGACTTTGCTGACAAGAACGGCGAACGCCAGTACATGATGTTTGAATCCAAAGCTGAGATGGAAGACTTACGAGACAGACTTCGTGACGAGGGAGTCGAGGTTAGATCAGGCATGAAGGCGCAAGGCAACGAGGGGCAGCAAGTCTCTCTCCCATTTGTCGCTGATGTAATGAGTTTAATCCGCAATAGTAAAATGAACCAACACAACGCCGATACGCTCTCCGATCAAGTGTACCAAATGTATTTGCGGACATTGCCCGGCCGATCGCTGCGTAGACACTTTATCCACCGTAAAGGGGTGGAAGGTTTCAGTAATGATGCGATTCGCGTTCTTGCTGATAACGGTTTCAAGCAGTCTCGCCAGCAAGCCAGATTGGATCACATGGATATTCTCGACAATCACTTGGTTGCCATTAAGAAGTACGCTGACACCGCGCCAGATAACGCAGAGATCAGTCGTATTTCAGAGGAGCTAGATAAACGTCACGAGTGGGTTCGTAATCCCCAGCGTAGCGCATGGGCACAAAAACTCACCTCCATTGGCTTTACTTGGTTGCTTGGTTTAACACCTGCGGCCGCTTTGGTGAACTTAACCCAAAACCTGCAAGTCGCGATCCCGGTACTTGGTTCGAAGCATGGCTTTGCCAAGTCCAGTGCAGTCATGGCCAGTACGTCAAAAGAGTTTTTGAAAGCAGCATCTAAAGCGTTAACAGGCAGTGAGCGTAAGCGTGGTTATGGTGTCATGGGCAACTATCTCAGCGGGCAAGAGTTGGAAGCGTTTCGCCAGGCAGTGAAGCAAGGTGTCATTGATACCACTCAAGCGGCTGACCTAGCCGGCCTAGCCGAAAACCCCAACGCGAAATACTCAGGCACCTGGAACAAAGCAATGAACGTGATTGGCTGGTCATTCCATAACGCTGAAGTATTCAACCGTGAAGTAACGTTTATGTCAGCCTATCGCTTGGCCAAGGAAAAGCATGGTGATCACCAGAAAGCCATTGATGAAGCGATTAAGGATACGTGGGAAAGCCATTTTGATTACACCTCGACAAACCGTGCTCGATTCATGCAATCAGATATGATGGCAGTTGCCTTGCAGTTTAAGCAGTACTCACAAAATATGACGTATTACTTGTGGTCAAACCTAGCCAAATCGTTAAAGGGCGAAACGCCTGAAGTGAAAGCGCAAGCCCGCAAGCAGTTGCTCTCTACTTTAGCTATGACGTTTGGTATTGGTGGTTTAGGCGCCTTGCCTATGTGGATGATTACCTTACCAATTGACGCCGCACAAGCTGCTTTTGGTGATGACGATGAGCCATGGAGTGCCGAAGTTGAGCTTAAATCCATGCTGGCCGAAGCCGTTGGTAATGAGAATGCGGCGTTGGTTTGGTACGGTTCTCTACCTTCTATCTCGGGCCGTATTTCCCTTAATGACCTTTGGGTGCGTTCAATCGACCGCGACATTGAAGCCGATCAGCGCTATCTAGAATACATCAAGCAGGCGCTTGGTCCTGTTCTTGGTGGTATTGGGTTTAGCTTTGCTCGAGGCTTAAGTGATATTGGCGGTGACTTTGGCATCCGAAGCGCAGAGCAAATGTCACCTAAAGTGGTGAAGGATATGCTCAAAATGGCGCGATACATTAATGAAGAGGGCGTTTATACCCGAACAGGCGCACAGGTTATTGGTGATATGTCAGCAGCAGAGCTCGCTGCTCAAGCGCTCGGTTTCTCGTCTGGCCGCGCCAACATTCAATACGATGAGAACAACGCGATTAAGAACTACGAGGTTCACTTAACCAAGCGCCGCTCTCAGCTGGTCAATGGCTACTACACCGCATATCGATTGGGCGATCAAAGTGCGATGAAAGAAGTCATGGCAAAGATTCAAAAATGGAACCAAAGCAAGTATGGCCGTATGAATCCGATCACCAATGACTCAATCAAACGCTCTATCAAGGCTCGCTTAAGAAACCTTGAGAAAACAAACTCAGGCGTTCGCATTAGTGATAAGTATCATTCACTTATTATGGAGTACGACTATTTCTAACTGGTTCTTTTGGGTGATGTCATTCCACGCAAACAGGTGAAATTTTGAACTGAAATCTCATTTGTTTGCATTTTTACTGATTTGTTTATAATTAGTGAGTTGGTTGGTTTCCTTTTTTAGTTTGAGGAGATCATGCTTGTGGATGAACTGGTAAAGAAAGAATACTCAAAACTGGCCGTTCGAATATTTCCAACTTTAACCAAGAAACAGGCGTTACCAGTTCTATTCTTCTTTATATTTGGTCGCGATGAAGCTGCTCGTCAGTTAGGCGTTTCAGTTGATACCGTTAAGTCCAGCGTTCGCAGGGCGAGGGTGACGCTTCGGCGCAGAGAAGGGGATGATTTGGAGAGCTATTTCTTGCGAAGGTTGATAGATAATTTCAAGGATGGACACTGAGCTGACCGGGTTCTGGAACGGCAAAATAAGCTTTCTCTAATAAATGAGAGCTAAATCTCAAAAATAATCCATTCCTAAAATGCAAATCGAACCCTTTAGGGGTTCGCTTTTGCATCCTGCAATTTCTCTTGATTTGACATTATTGATAACATAGCTACCAGAAATAAAAGAAAACAAAACCATACATATTCAGAAGCTAGGTGAACAATGATAACCATCCATTTCGATACTACTTAAAGTCTTGCCAGGTAACTGACGCAGTTCATTGCACAACTCTAATTTCTTTAGCCTCACGGTTTTTACGTGCGTTTCCTAATAAGGAAAGTGCGTTTTATCTTATTTGTCACGAGGGGCGGTAATGAGTCGGAGAAATATACCAACATCAAGGGATCTACATGGATGATACAGATATTCTGGTCAAGCACTTAACCAATCTCACTTATGCTTTGGAGCGCGACAACCTGTCGGATGCTTACAGGGCCGCGACCGTAGAACGTTTGGCCAAACTGATTGAGAAGTTAAAACAAAAATGAAATGAAAAAGCAGGGACAATCCCTGCTTTTGTTTTTATCGCTGTCTATATTTTTCGACAACCATGTAAGCCACGTAGCCAATACTGCATAGCCCTGCGTACACTGCGACTGCAATCATGGGTTATCTCCTTTCATTATTGCCCCCAAGTCAAAGGCCTGTTTCTGGGTCGTCTTCATGTGAAATAGTTGGTTACCGTGTTTCTCTTCCCACTTGAGCGGATTGTTTCTTAGTTCCTTTGCATGTGATTTGCACAGCGGAAAAGTAAAGAAGTCTATGCCTGTCTCGCCCATTTTCATTTCACCGTGACCAATAACATGCTGAGCCACTTCTGCAGGCTCTCCACACACGCAGCAACGTTGCTTGAGTACAAAGTCTATGTACTCATTACTTTGCCAACGCTGAGCTTTAGGATTGCGCATATACATAGCTGGTGGATCGCTATCAATGGAAAAGAGCACGGCAGGCTTAGCGAGGCGTGCCAGTTGGTCTTGCTGAGTTTCTGGGTTGTAACGAGCGTCGGTGTCGATACTGCCGGTTAATCCGAGTCGTTTGCTGGTGGCTTTTCTTGGAAACTGGCGATCGAGAATTGACTGGGGAAGCAGTTCAAACACGCCATTGCGAACAGCCCACCAACAAAGATCAGCCTCCGTAACTGGCAATACGCTACCATGCAGTTGATGTGATACGCGCTGCAAACCATGGCGAACTGAGTTCAACCGTGCAATTCGAAAAGCATTAGGGTCCGTGTCGGCTAAGTTGTCGTGATGCCAGCAAAGCCGAATTGCACCCTCGCCAGTGGTGCGAGTCTTTAGGTTGTGATCACAATACCCGTTGTCTGCCAGCTGGCATTTATTAAGTGAATCCGCATAGCGAGAAGTAGGACCAATTAACTTCTGAACATCGCGGTCAGCGAAGAACGACACAAGTGTTGAATCGTCTTGTTGCAAGTACGTGCGTTTATCGACTGACAGCTTTTCACCAGGTGACACCAAGCCGATTTGCCCTTGCACAATTAACTCTTTGAGCTTGTCGGCGATCCCTTCAAGCGGCACAATGGCCGCTTTTAGGGTTGGAACAATGTCGATATCAACCTTCAACATTGCCTGCCGCCTTTTTTCTAGACTTTTCTTTCTGTAAATGACGAGTGAAGAACCAAGCGAACATTGGCCAGAAAAAGAATAGCGAAAGAATGGTGAAAAACTGCTCCTTGAAAGAGCAAGACTCTGTGAAATCTGTTTTCCCTCCACAAATCCAAGCGCCTACAAAAGAGATGATCATCATTACACAACTGCCAAGGCAAAAGTAAAACGTCCAAAATCCAGTAATGAGCTCAATTGAAGGATATGGGATAGAAATCGTTATCCAATTCATGCGGCCTCCTCGAAAAGTTCTTTCTCGGCAATAATGCGCATCTCTAGCTCTACAGCTTTTTCGTACTCAGCCCTCGCACCTCGAGAGTTTTCCCAACCATCGAGCATGACTACGGCGTGGCAGCAGCTAAGCATCGGAATGCAAATTGCCATGTACTCTTCCCACTCGAAACCTTCTGGTAAGATCGCGGGGTTCATAACGCGAAAACCTAAACCAGTCAGCTTGTCAGCTACGGCATTAAAGTTTTCTTTGTAGTTATCAATGCCAGTGATTGGCCCTGCAATGTAGATCTTCATTGGCTGTTCACTTCCTTTTCAATTCGCAAAGCCCATTCAGCTGCTTGGAGTTTTGAATTTCTGCTATTAGGTATCTCAGTTCGGCCAAATTCGTACCAGTCAGCGCCAATAGCTATCGCAAGCCATTTCGGGCCGATACGCCTTAAAGAACAAAGGAAGTTATCGAATGAATGGTAAAAGTAATCAGGCTCAGATTTATCGATATGCCATTCAATCGCTTTTGCCTCATCGCTTATACCTAACAACTCAAACTCACATGGAGGCTTGATTCCGACTTTCTCAAAGTAGAATTTTACTGGCTTCTCAGAGAGATCAACTAAGCCCAGTCGTTCCAGTTGACGTAAGCCAGTAGAGCCTTTGAGTGTGTTTTTAAATTGCTCTGCGACAATGTAACGGTAACCTTCAATTGAGTATGAGTGCTTGAAGTTGTTGCAAGGTGCACAAGACGGAACAAGGTTGTCGATAGTATCCAACTCAGGATAGGCGCAGCTCTTCCCCGTGGTGAAGCTGGTTGTTCTACCTTGTTCGTTTAATACAGGAACAATGTCTCTAACGATTGGGTGAAAGTGATCGGCATGCCAGCCTTTCTCTGGCAATTCGCAGCCACAGTAAAAGCATTTGCCTTCAGTTTTGTTCCAGATCTCTTGTCTTTTGTTTTTGGTCATTGGTCTTTACCTTGTGAATGTAATTTGAATCAAGAGTCGGCAAACAGAATGTGTGATGTTCTGTTATCCCAGTCTTTCTTCATTGGAAGTTTGCTATTGATGTAATGGCTGTATAGCCACTTGGCTCCTTTCAGAGTCAGGCCGAGTGACGCTCGGTTTTTACCGCCGTGCTCATTAAAGGAAACTTTGAAATAACGATCGCGGTAATATGCCGTTGGCTCTAGCCCCGCTTTCGTTCTGGTAAGGGCGCCGATATTGATCAGGTAGTTGTTTACCTGTTGGATATTGACGCCATTAAGTTGCTTACAAAATGCTGGTGGCGTCATTCCGCTTGCGAACTGAGCCGTAACAGCATTGCAAACACCTTGAAGACGACTAACTTCTAACTCGGCTTCGTTCGCTCTTTGGGTTTCGAGTTGCTTGCGCTCGAACTCAGCCGCCCAAGCTCTGGCAGCTTCGGCAGGATCATTGAAATTAGGAAGGGCAGGGGAAGAAAGTTTTTCTTCAAGTTCGCGCCAGCGTTTAACCAACTTAGCCGTGAACTCTGGTGAAAGTTGGGCTACAACGATATAACTAGCTTCTTCGCCAACGTGGTAATTGGTAACCTCTCTTGTTACAGCCCCGGCTTGTACCGTTTCCCCCATTGGGGTAAACGTGATTAAGCCTCTCTCTGCGAGCCGTTCAATAGATTGCTTAACTTTATCAGGGCGAGTATTAGTAAGAGTCGCAATCTCACGATGTGACATCGTAAGGGGTTTATGATTCGACTGACTTGAAACCAATTGAAGGTGTGCATTATCCTTAAGCATATGAAAAGCTCCTGTGTATATTGGCTGTTGGCACGACTAATAATACATAGGGGCTTTTTTGTTCGCAAATTTCAAAGACTCGAACGAGTCACTTTTATTCCTTAATGAGATCGTGGTTGCATTATTTTGACCTTTTAGGGGCTTAAAATTCTCCAATAAAACGAGTTTGAGGAGTCGACTTGTCACGATGTGGACATAAGGATATATGGTCGTGTGCATTATGTAACACACAATGAAACACGTAGATGGTGTCTCGAGCGAGTATTTTATTTAAAACATAAGGTTATGTGCTTAATCCTGATTCCTCACTCACCGCCACATTCTTGAAGAAAGACGTCCTAGGACGTCTTTTTTTTGTGTTTGTAAAGCCACACAGTAAAGTGGTTCGTATCAAGAGATAGCTTGTGTTAGCTGCTCACTGAACGTGTTTTTTCTGTGGTAAGTCGTGAGTAAGTTTTTAGTTGCTCTAGTAAAGCCGACATACATCACGCGCGCTGCGTCCACTTCATCATCTTTATCTTTTGGTAAGTAACTTCCGTCAATCATTACAACAGTTTCAAACTCTAACCCTTTGCTGCT
The DNA here is from genome assembly GCF_056726085.1 of Vibrio sp. 2433-A1. Lineage (NCBI taxonomy): Bacteria > Pseudomonadati > Pseudomonadota > Gammaproteobacteria > Vibrionales > Vibrionaceae > Vibrio > Vibrio sp. 2433-A1. Next base: position 69,537 of record NZ_JBRESC010000005.1, on the reverse strand, counting down.
ACGGACAGGGATCAGATTTATCTTATTCGCGCTAGGGTTATATTTCTTTTTAAAGGTAGAGGTTGCTAACCATTGAAATGGTACGTCAGAACCTTTCAGTACATCAGCCATTGCTTTGCCCGAAGAATGGGTAGGGTACAGAATAGCAATTTCTTTTGACTCCATACCTTTTGCAATCCATTGATGAACGCAGCGAAGAACAAACTCGGCTTCCTGAACTATATTGTCAAATTGCCTCACAATGGGTGTAGTGCCATTGCAGCCAGCGCCTTCTGGTTCTATTAATGGTATCTCTTTATGTTTAAAACCTTCGAAGTACCTTTTGGCAAATTTGTAAGAGAAATCAAGGATTTCTCGTGTATTACGGTAGTTAAGTTTGAGTATGGTAGTGCGTCCCTGCGCTTGAATGCCGACGCTAGCTAGTGAGAAATCTAGCCCTGAGCTTTTCTTATAAATAGACTGAGCATCATCATAAAGAAGTAATAATGAATTAGTGTCCGGATCAATCATCTTGGTGACTAGAGTGAGCCATTCAGGTTCAAAATCATGGCCTTCATCAATCAACACTGCTCCGTATTGCCCTGACGGTATTTGACCAAATTCGACTCCTTGAATAACAGTTTCGACGCTTAGCTCAAAAGGCTTTCTTTCGTCATCTTCGATGAGGTTTACGTTATAGGTTTTGAGTTGCTGTCCGCACCAATCGTGAAAATGATAAACCTGAACTTTTGCTGAAATCCCTTTCTCATCTATAAATGTGCGTAATTTTGCGGCCAGAGTTATGTTATAGCAAAGGACCAAAATAGGTTTATTGAGAGTATCCGCCAGATGCAAACATCGATATCCAAGTATTAAGGTTTTTCCTGAACCAGCAACACCATGAATGACACGGTGCCCTTCGCCTAAGCTGCGAGCTAATTGCTCTTGCTGAATGTCCATTATTTTTACTATATCTGGGATAGTTTCTGAGAGGCTTTCTTTATGCACTGGAGCTTCGCCAAACAGTGAATTTTGTTGATGGTTAATTCGAATCTCTGGGTATAGATGCCAACGAATACGGTCTATTTGTGGAAGTGTTAATTTGTAATCAAACTGATAGTTGAACATTTCCCATAAGCGATTTTGAAAGTGTTCAGGATCAGCTGATTCTCTCATTTCATCACTGCAAATGACGAGGTGGCTTTGTAAGATACTTTCCTGTGCATCCAGCGGAATTGCTTCGTTAAGTTGCTTACGTGAAATGAAAGGCAGCACCACACCATAACCAAAAGGGAAACAGAGCTTACCATGGTATTTAGGGCTTTGACTCAGGAGCTGCTTATCCTTGGAGAGTTTATTCACAACGGTGTAGGCACACTGGCGTACTTGCTCAAGTGGGTTAGCTATGGTTTTCAAGCCATTACTTGTTAGCAACTCGACATGCTTAGCATTAATCGACTTTATGTTCTCTATCTTCCAGTCTTTTACTTCGAGAAATAGAAGACCTCGTTGCGGATGTAAAACCGTAAAGTCTGGGTAGCGGCGACTTTTTCCGACAGGTATGTCAAACCAACAAAGATAATCGCTTTCTAGAAGAGCCTCCAAACGACGTGCGAAACGTTTCTCGCCCCGTTCCATTTTGGATAAACAAGTGTTCAATGAAGGAATTAGCTCAGCCATACAAACCCATTAGCCGTACAATTTTTGTTAATGTACGCTGTATTTGCTGTGCAACTAAATGATTATGTTTCGAGAGTTGGATCTAAATCTCATATTGGTCGAACTAACCTCTAAATATTGAAAGGCATTGGCCAAGCTGCTTTAGATAAGTTAGGGAGTGAACATTTGATAATAGTTGTTTAATGTACCTCGCAGTCCCTCATTCCTCCTAATACTTTATCGCCATATGCTATCAAGGTGGTTATTATGCTTTTAGGGAAACTTTGGGGTATTGGCTATGGATGTAAACCTCTATTTTTACGACGAAAATGCTGCTCAGTTGGCTGAGCAGTATGACTCTGTTGATTTTGAGTCTGTACATAGCAGTTGGCGTTCATACTGGCCCCTGTCTGGTAGCCGAGTGTTGGATGTCGGTGCTGGCTCGGGTAGAGACGCTCAGTGGTTTGATTCACATGGCTGCAAGGTTGTCGCTATTGAACCTTCGACAGGTTTACGTCAGCTAGGCCAACAGCGCACTTCGACGATAGTTCACTGGGTTGATGCCCAGCTCCCAGACCTTAGTTCTTTAGCTACTTCATCTTATAGATTCGATCTTATTCTTGTCTCAGCGGTGTGGATGCATATTCCAGTTCCTAAACGCTATCATTCACTTTGTTCTTTGGTGGAACGGTTAGCCGAAAGGGGCAGAATAGTTATTACCTTACGTCATGGTGCCTTCGGTGATGGGCGTACAAGCTATGGCGTCTCTCTTGCTGAGTTAGAACAGATTGCCCAACGATTAGACCTAGTGATTTGCCATGTTGAAGATACTGAAGATGGGTTATCTCGGACAGGTTTGACTTGGCAAACCGTAGTATTAGAAAAAGCATCATCAGTGCAGAAAAAGAGGAAGTAAGCCGTGTCTCTGGAGTTCTATGTTGAAAAGTTTCAGAACCTGAATATGAACAGTGCTGGTGGCAAGAAAAGCCCGCATAAGGTGTGCATGCTGCTGACCGTCATGGACTTAATTCAAGCTGGTCATATCGTGAAGAACAGAATTGAGTTCAATCAAGCAGTGAAAGATCGCTTTAGCCATTACTTTGATAGTTTCGCCCAAGGTAATGATCGTAATACACCAGAGAACCCGTTTTACCATCTTAAAAGTGAAGGCTTTTGGCACCTGAGTTATCACGTTGGCTTTGATGAGACAAACACCAAAAGGTATTCAGCCAAAGCGATAGAGTATGCCTATTTTGACCAAGAGCTGTTTGATTATATGAATAGCTCTATTGTTTCAAATGAGTTGAAAGACGCGCTTGTGGCGAACTTGGCCGATCTTCCATCTTTGTTCCGCCAATGGCTGCTCGATATTGGTAAGTCTGAGAAAACGGCGAAGAACTACGTGGGAGCGATTAGAGGCTCTATCTCTAATTGGCTCGCAGATATAGGCGAACTCGAACAACCACTCACTGAGGTTAAATCATATAAGCAGTTTATTCGTTATGAAGAGCGAGTAAGGCAGTTGGATGAGTTTAAGATTCGGGACTCGCGTGGAAACGGGATGTATAGCGCGGCGTTAAATCACTACCATCAGTTTCTAGCCGATCTGTCTCAGGTTGATGTTAATGCCGATGTTCGTGGTGTTATGAGCGATAAAAAGCTGACAGAAACTGAAAAGACGATCTTGATTAACACTCGATTGGGGCAGGGCCAATTTCGCTCAAAACTGATCGAAATGTGGGGTTGCTGCGCGGTGACGGGCTATCGTAATACACAACTTCTGCTTGCTTCGCACATTAAGCCTTGGCGTAACTCAAACAACCAAGAGAGGCTTGATAAGTATAACGGATTGTTGCTTGTGGCTAACTTAGATAAGGCGTTCGATCTCGGGTTTATATCCTTTGATGATGAAGGCAAGGTGATGATCTCAAAATACCTTGAAGCGCCCGATGTTCTAGGCCTTCGGGAAGGGATGTCGTTTAATATCAGACGAGAGAACAAGCCTTATCTTGGCTACCATCGTGGGGTGTTGTTTAAAGGGTTTTAACTTAGCTCTGCTCTTCTAACAAAAAAGCCAGACATCGCTGTCTGGCTTTTTGTTAATTCTAATCCGCACATCTAACTATCGACGGAAGTTGCGACCACGTGATGATTTTGCTTTGTGCGCTGAGGCCGCTTTCGCTTGTGACTTCAAGATAGACTCAACGGTCAACTCCATTGGCTCTTTCGGTTTTAGGCCATGTGGGAAGGTACGCGCGCGAGGGGGCAAGTCATACTCTTCAGCTGATGCGCGAGGCATACGTTTAAAGCGGTAAAGATAAAAGTTCTCTAGCTTCTCGCGTGCCCATTCGGTTTTCTTTAAGTACTTAACACTGCTAGCAATTGACGGCTTAGTGTTAAAGCAGTTAAAGCGCATCGCCGTATCAAGAATGTCCCAACCATAGAAATCCACCAACTCTTGCAGCATGGTTTCTAGCTTAAGACCGTGCAACGGGTTGTTCTGTTGCAGTTCAATTCTTTCTTCATCAGTCATCATAATAAGCTCCTGGTTTCTACTTACCTAGCTGGTGGTTGGGTGGCTTTCGAGTTCGATAAAACGATGGTCGTTGGCCCGAACAGTAATAGGGGGCGGATACTAGCAGAGTTGGTCATTTTTCCCTAATCATCCGTTGATAAAATACTCCGTATTAAGTATATCGAACAATAAAAAACGCCACCCGTTTAGGTGGCGTCTTAGTTTTGAATAACTTAAGCCTAAGCTTCGATTAACTCAGCTGCTTTCTTCATCGCTTCTTTGGTTGAACACTCAACCACGTTCGCGTTGGCAAAGCGCTGGGCATCTTTGACTTGAATGTCGTGAGCCAAGATAACCAGTTTCGCGTTAGCTACATCTAGGTCGGTAATGCGGTTCTGAATGCCGTTTTGACCTTGAGTTTCTACCTTAATCTTAATGCCTGCTGCTGCGCCTGCTTTCTCTAGTGCTTTCGCTGCCATAAAGGTGTGTGCTACGCCTGATGGGCAACAAGTTACGGCTACTACGTCGTACTCACCTTCGCCTGCTGCTGGAGCCGCTTGAGCTCGTACAGGTGCTGCTTGTTCGATTTCTTGTTCTGATTCTTCAGCGACTGGTTTCCAGAAGCCTACGATAAGAGCAGTCGTTAGCGAGCCTAGCGCAATACCCACCACGTACATTGGGATGTTGCTTGATACAGGCGCCGTGATTAGGCCGCCCCATGGAGCATGTAGTAGAACGTCAGTCAGGAAGCCGAATACACAGCCCACGATACCACCGGCAACGATTGAAGGAAGTACGCGCATTGGGTCGTTTGCAGCAAATGGAATCGCACCTTCAGAGATACCGATAGAACCCATGATTGCTGCTGCTTTACCTGCTTCTTGTTCTTGTTTAGTGAACTTCTTCTTGAATAGGAAGGTTGCAAGCGCCATACCTAGAGGAGGCGTACAGATTGCGATACCAACACCACCCATTAGCCATGGTTGTGTATCAACTTGAGTTTGAGCAAATAGCGTTGCCACTTTGTTGATTGGACCGCCCATATCGAATGCAGTCATGCCACCAAGAATCGCACCTAGAACCACTTTAGACGCGCCAGCCATTGAAGCTAGGAACTCGTTCATAGACGCCATGAACAGTTTGATTGGTTCACCGATACCCCAAAGAACGATACCAGCAGAAACCAGCGTACCGATAAGTGGGTAGATGAAGTAAGCGCCAAGTGCCGTCATGTTGGCTGAAAGTGGGATCTTCTTAAGTTGGAATACCACGCCACCTGCAATGAAACCTGCCACGATACAGCCTAAGAAGCCACCGCCCATATCGGCCATGATGCCAGAAGAGATCATCGCTGGTGCAAGGGCTGGTTTGTCAGCAATTGAGTAACCAATGAAGCCGCCAAGAATGATAGGGAACAACACCAGACCTTTAATTCCGATATTAGAAATATCAGCTAATAAACCGTCCGCAGGAACCGCACCTTTACCTGATGCCATTACCGCTAGTGCCAGAAGTACACCACCCGCAACAATAAATGGAAGCATATGAGAAGTACCGAATAAAAGGTGTCCTTTCATGGTGCCGAGTAGTTTTTTAAAATCGCTATTGTTAGTAGCTTGAGCTGTTAGGGTACTCATAATTACTACGCCTTATGAATTGATTAAAATATTAAGGATTTGTTGTTCGTCTTTCGCGTTTTGGATCTCTTCAATAAACTCTTCGCTGAATTTTCCGAACAGTTCTTGAAGGACATAAATATGATGATCGGCGCCGTTATCTGGTGAAGCGATCATAAAAAATATAGTGGGTTTAATGCCGTCTTCATCCCCATATTCGATGCCTTCACGCTTAACGCCAACGGCGATAGCAGGGTTGGTGACGGCTTGGCTTTTCGCATGTGGGTAAGCAATGCCATCCATAGAGGTAATGCTTAAGGATTCGCGCGTTTCAATATCATCTAAGAACGCGGATTTATTATTAATGCGCTGGTTATCTAGCAGCATCTGAGCAAGCTCTTCAAACACTTCTTTTTTATTATGTGCTTGAAGGTTGCCAGTAATTAAATTGACGTTTGTTAGTTCAGTAATCATCTATTTTTGACTCATTAGTGCTTATGCAATGGAGTCAATTTAATCCTTGCCGCTAAACTCGAAAATAGTAAAAAAAATCCAACTACTAGACTTTTGTATCCGCTAATTTTAAGTGTGATAAGCGTCATTTTTAACCTGTGCGGATGCTCACAAAATAAATTTAAATCAACGGCTTAGATAGAAATAAAAAAGCCCTGCATAAGCAGGGCATTGTGTTAGTGCTGACCTTGGGGGAAGGCAGGAGCACGTTGTTAACTGTATGCGCGAGCGACTCGACCTGCGCAGTCAATGGTGTACTGCTGAGCGAAAGCGGGAATAAACACCGATTGGCCTTTTTCGATGACGCACTGTTCGCCACAAATGTGGGTGAGGGTCATAGCTTCATCGAGTGGCAGCAATATTTCAGCGCCTTGTGTGTCAATTTCTCGCTGCTCGGAGTGTTCAATAATAGCGAACTTAAAATCTTCGACCGGAATTGGGTACTCCAGCATGCCATTGTCTTGAGTAGGCTCTAGCAGCAGGCTATCAATACGTTTTTCATTAAAACGAGTGCAAGAGACCAGCTCTTTCACATCCATGTATTTTGGCGTGAGTCCGGCGCGCAGTACGTTGTCAGAGTTCGCCATGATCTCAAGCCCAGTGCCTTTGATGTACGCGTGAGGCGTTTCGGCATCTAAATACATTGCTTGGCCGGGTTTTAAGGCAATCACGTTAAGGATCAATGGGGCAAACAAGCCAACGTCGCCCGGGTACTGTTCTTCTAGCTCTGTGATGAGGTTAAACAGCGGAGTTGGCGAGAGCTTGGCTTTCATGATCAGCATCATCAGCGCGACTTCTTTTTGCTCACCTTGCAGTGATAACAATCCGGCGAAAAAGCTCGCTAGGCCATTTGGTGTTTGATCGCCCGATAAGTCATTCACCAGTGAGTTAAGCTCAGGAATATCAAGGTAGTTGAAGTGGGCAAGGATCTCGCTAATCGGCCTAAAGCCATTCATCGCCGTATACTGGGTTAACGCGTAGACCAGCTCTGGCTTATGGTTGGCATCTTTGTAGTTGCGGTTACTTGCCGACAGCGGAATGCCTTGCTGCTCTTCGTGTTCAAAACCAAGTTCGGCTTGTTGTTTATTCGGGTGCACTTGGATAGAGAGCGCTTTTTCAGCCGCAAGTACTTTAAACAGATACGGTAGCTCACCAAATCGGCTAGCAATTTTGTCACTTAAGAACAGGCTAAGGTTTTGGCTGATTAGGTTTGAGAGTTTAGTCTGCTCAGTGCCAGTATCGACCATGGAACAACCGTTAGGGTGAGCGCCCATCCAGATCTCGGCTTGTGGTTCACCTGCCGTATTCTCAGTGCCAAACAGTTGAGTAAACGAAGATGGGCTGCCCCATGCGTAGTTTTGAATCACGTTGGTCATCGGGTAAAAAACGCGCTCAAGCAGCGATTCAGTATTGATAGATAGTTCAGACATTGACATCACCATAAAGAGAAAAGTGGCTTGGACGTGTTGCCCAAGCCAATATCAGCAGGAAAGGACTAAGCCGCAGCGGCTGTGTATTTCGCTTTACGAAGGTTCTTTAAGGTGATGCAAGTTAGTGCTGTAACACCAGCACCTGCTGCCATACATAGAAGGGCTAGCAGTGGGTAGTTCATTGCGCCAAGTAGAGCGACAACCGGGCCACCGTGAGCAACGCTGTTAGTGATGCCGAATGAGAACGCCATAACCGCTGCAACCATAGAACCAAGGACATTGGCAGGAATCACCGACATAGGGTCTTGCGCCGCAAATGGAATTGCCCCTTCAGAGATGCCGACTAAGCCCATTGCGCCCGCAGCTTTACCTGCTTCAATTTCAGAAGATTCAAACAGGTCAAACTTGCGGCCAAGTACCGTTGCCAGAGCCATACCTAGTGGAGCAACAGGAATTGCACATGCCATTGCACCCATAAATTGAGTTTGGCCGCTAGCAATCATGCCGACAGAGAATAGGAACGCGACCTTGTTAAATGGACCGCCCATATCAAAGCCTGCCATGCCACCCAATACGATGCCAAGTAGAACTACGTTACCTGTGCTCATGCTGGTTAACATTGCAGTTAGGCCGTCCATTAGGCTTGCGATAGGTGCGCCGATGACAAAGATGAATAGACCTGCGATAAACAAAGAGCCGGTGATTGGCGCAATCATGATTGGCACAAGTGGCTGAATAAATTTGTGGTAGTTGATTGAAGTGATCCACTTAACGAAGTAACCCACTAACAGACCAGCGATGATGGCACCGATAAAGCCAGTACCTGCGTCAGCGCCGTAAAATGAACCGTTGTTGGCAATCCAGCCACCGATTAGACCTGGAGTCAGAGCAGGGCGGTCAGCAATCGCATAGGCGATGTAACCGGCAAGGATTGGGATCATCAGGGTGAAGGCAACCACACCCACTTCTAAGATTTGGTTCCAAAGGCTGCCATCAGGAATCGCCATGCCGGCTTCAGTTGGCTCACCACCGACTGCTAGAGCAAGGGCGATAAGTAAACCACCCGTCACCACGAATGGAATCATGTGTGATACGCCGTTCATTAGGTAACGGTAAAGATCAGAACGTGCTTGAGACGCTTTTTCAGTGACAGATTGAGGAGCGCTGGTGGTTTCAGCTTGGTAAGCCGGAGCATTCAGCGCTTGTGTAATCAAACCTTCAGCATCACGAATCGGTGCTTTTACGTTGGTTTTGATGACTCGTTTACCGGCAAAGCGGGCCATATCAACTTGTTTATCACAGGCGACAACAATCGCATCAGCGCGAGCGATCTCTTCTTCTGTTGGGCTATTTTTCACACCGATTGAACCATTGGTTTCGACTTTGACCTCAAAGCCCATGGCATGTGCGCCTTTCTCTAACGCTTCAGCGGCTAGGTAAGTGTGAGCAACGCCAGCAGGGCAACCAGTCACACCGATGATGAAGCCTTTCATATTTTCTAAAGGCAGGGGCTCTTCTGCTTGTGGTTTTTGTAGCAGCAACTCAAGTGCTTGCTGAGGGGAAGTCGCGTTGATAAAGCTTTCCACAAAGCCATCTTCAATCAGTTTAGAAGAGAGTTCTGCGAGCACTTCGATGTGGTGGTTATCGCCGCCATCAGGAGAAGCGATCATAAAAAACAGTTTTGATGGCTGGCCGTCATCTGCGCCGTATTCGATGCCTGCTTTGTGAATACCAATCACGACTGCAGGTTCAATTACCGCGGCACTTTTTGCGTGCGGGATGGCAATACCATCTTCAAAGCCAGTGTTACCTTCTGCTTCGCGCTTTTGGATATCAGCTAAAAAATCTGCCTTGTTAGAAATTCGACCTTGTTGGTGCAGAACCTCAATCAGCTCTTCAAATACCTCTTGTTTGGAGGTGGCTTGCAGCTCAAGCTTAATTAAATTTTCATTGATCAAGTTGGTGATCATAGTGGACCCCTAATGCGTTTCTTGTTTTGTTAGGGGTATTCTGAAATCTATCAGCAGCGCTCTGTAGTGAAGAAAAAATGCATTTACTGGAGGATTGTTGCGTCCGTTTTAGAGTGTGACTTTGATCGGCTGTAGGGTGCTTATTGGCTTGGTGTTGACAAAGTTGAGTCGCTTTTCGTCCCTTTATCTATATGGGTTACGTCGATTTTGTATGTTGGTTTTATGAGGTGTTTATGTGAATTTGTAACTGGAATTTTATTGCTAAAGCTGGATTTTTGTAACTTAGATCTCGAGTTGTGATTTTGCTCAATAGCGCTATGTTTCACTAAGGAGTATATCTAGGTCATTGGCACTGCAATGTGCGGACTTAGCTTGTAGTTAGAGATGATTCAACATGGTATTTCATGACCTAATCTCGTCAGTACTGAATGAACGAGAGCCTTTTCATAACATCTGGTTTGCCGGAGATTTTCATACGCCTCCGGCGTTTAGCTATCAGGTTAACTTTCCGCGTTTAGAGCTAGTGCTGGATGGGGAATACATCAATGAAATTGAAACCCATGAGCGCAAAGTGACCAGTATTATTGCCAAAGCGGGCGATGCGATCTTTGTTCCGCCTAACTGCTGGAATAAGCCTGACTGGGATACTGACTGCTCGGTGCTGAGTATGTTGTTTGGTCGTAGGCAGCTAGGGCTAAGCTTGGTCAGTAAACGCAAAGGGGAGGCGAGCTTTTATGACATTCAAAAGCACAGTATTCAAACTCGTTCAGGTTTTGCCATTGATAATATTTTAGAGGCCTTGAGCGCACTGGCGCGAGAAAGCAATAAGAAGCCAATGGATGAGCTATTGCTGCAAGCGTTGCTGCAATACAGTAAAACCATGCTTGATGCACCAGTCGAGAAGTCACAAAGCCGCGTTCAGGATCTCTACCAAGGGATTTGTATTTACATTCAAGAGAACTTCCATCGTCAGATCACCCGTGACAGCATCGCGACGCGCTTTAGTATCTCATCTAATCATCTTTCTCGATTGTTTCGTCAGCAAGGGCATATGACGTTGGCTGACTACATTACTTGGGTACGTATTGATCGCGCTAAGTTCATGCTCAAAAAATACAACTTTAAGCTCAATGAAGTGTCGATGCGTTGTGGCTTTAAAGACGTTAACTATTTCTGCCGAGTGTTTAAAAATCGCACAGGAAGAACGCCAACTGAATATCGTGGCTCGGCGTAAAGGTTAGATAAGAAAAACTAGGCAAGACAGCTTCGAGGTTAAGACAATAACTGAGACATGGAGTACATCAGCAGTGCTTGAAGATCGACGCTGCTGCGCGTGAGTTTAAGTCGTTCAGGTAGCTGTTCGCAAAGTAGATTTCGGGTCAGGTTAGTGGCCGCAATGATCTGTTCATGAGTCGGTTTAGCAGGCATCACCAGTGCTATAGCAAGGTGCACATCGCCCATTTGTGAGGCCCAATCAATCGGGGTGTCAGTGGCAATTACCGCGATGGCTATATGGTCGATATCGTCAAACATCACATGAGGTAGGGCGATACCCGGAGTGACGCACGTGGAAGATCGCTCTTCCCTTTTAATAAAGGCGAGCAGGAGTTCATCTGGATGGCCGGGGTGTATCAGTTGAGTCAAACCTTTTAAGCACTCAAATTTGGTTAGTTCGGTGTGGGCCTTGGCATAGTGCCATTTGGTTTCACTCTCAGGGCATAGCTGAGGAAGCCTTTTGGCGAGCTCACTAGAAAACTCATAGTTGATTTGCGAACCAATTAGGGTGTAATGGTCGGCAATCACATCTTTGAGGACAAAACAGGCCAGCTCTGCATCCATGCCTATTGCCGTGATTTGGCACAGATCACCTTGAACCAAACCCACTTGCAGCATTGCCACCGCCTTAGTTAAGTCAGCGCTTCGATTGCGGGTGATGTTAATGATCTTAATCGTACTTTTGAACTTCTTGGCTAAGCGACGCAGCGGCTGGGCGACATGAGCATTTGACTCGCTGCTTTCGACTAAAAAGGTGATCTGATATTCGTTCATAGTTAACGGCTTACGGCAGAGAATCGTTAACGGCAGTGTAGTAGGAACACTTTATCAACATTGACCAAAACGTCTTCGATAGAAACACGAATCGCGTTGCAGCCTTCAAAGCGCGCAGCTTGGTCAATATCAATGTCAGACACAATCAGCACTCTATCTGCCAGTGCGATATCTTGCGGTGAGAGCAGGTTTTCGATACCCATTGCACCTTGTGTTTCGACTTTGATTTGGACCTTATATTTCGGCGCAGCTTTGATAAGAGCATCGGCTGCCATATAGGTATGTGCAATGCCTGTAGGGCAGGCGGTGACAGCGACTATTTTCAAGGTGTTTCTCGGCTTGTTATTTTTTCGGATATTAGCACAGCATAAAACGCTGGTTTTGATTTGGCACCATGATTCGACAGACACATATCACAGTTTGGTATGGGTGTTACAATAATCCAGTTAATGGTGTTTTCGTCCTATATCTAACGCTATGGGCGGTGGTTAATCTATGTTCGAGCGTGAACATTGCAAGGTAAATACAATGGACATTACTAATCTAATTGAGCCCGAGACGATCTGTTTGGATCTTAAGGCCACCACCAAAGCTGACGCGCTCAAAGAGTTAGTTGAATTGCTCGATGCGGCAGGGAAATTAGCCGATAAAGAGCAGTTTTTAGCCGATTTGTGGAAACGTGAAGAGATCGGCAACACTGGCTTCGAAGACGGAGTCGCTATCCCGCATGCGAAAAGTGATGCGGTCACAGAGCCTGCTGTTGCTGTCGGTATCAGCCGCACTGGCATTGATTATGGTGCTGAAGATGGCGAACTGTCGGATGTGTTCTTCATGCTCGCGTCGCCGGATGGTGGCGATCATCACCATATTGAAGTGCTTGCACAGCTCTCAACCAAACTCATCGAAGAAGAATTCATTAGTCAGTTAAAAGCGGCGCAAAGTGTCGAACAGGCGCGAGAACTTTTAACCGATATCCAACAGCCAAGTCACGAGTTCTGGGATGATGAGCCATTGCCTCTGCCAGAACCATTAAGTCCGTGGAAGCTAAAATTAGCCCATATCAAAGAACACTTACTGTTTGGCACCTCGCATATGATCCCTTTTATCGTTGCTGGTGGGGTGCTGCTGTCCCTTTCTGTGATGATTTCTGGCCATGGCGCAGTACCAGAAAGCGGTGTATTAGCTGATATCGCTAAAATGGGCATTGCTGGCCTAACCCTATTTACCGCAGTGCTTGGTGGCTATATTGCTTATTCGATTGCGGATAAGCCAGGACTCGCGCCGGGTATGATTGGCTCTTGGGTTGCGGTAGACCAGTATCACACCGGATTTTTAGGCGCGATCGTGGTCGGGTTCTTCGCGGGCTTTGTGGTGCGGATGCTAAAGAAAATCCAATTGCCAGATAGCATGGCTTCACTCGGTTCCATTTTTATCTATCCATTGGTCGGGACTTTTGCCACTTGCGGTTTGGTGATGTGGTTAATTGGTTCGCCAATATCGGCCGCGATGGCAGGGCTCAATGATTGGCTTACTGGCATGGCGGGGGCAAGTAAAGTGATGCTTGGTACGGTGTTAGGCGCAATGACGGCATTTGATATGGGCGGACCGGTCAACAAAGTGGCGACCCTGTTTGCTCAAACTCAGGTTAATACTCAACCATGGCTAATGGGTGGTGTGGGTATCGCGATTTGTACCCCGCCACTTGGATTAGCATTAGCGACTTTCTTATCACCGAAGAAATTTAAACGTGACGAGCGTGAAGCAGGCAAAGCGGCTGGCATTATGGGCATGATTGGTATCAGTGAAGGGGCGATCCCATTTGCAGCGGCTGATCCAGCGCGGGTATTACCGGCGATTGTGCTTGGCGGTATTGTCGGCAACGTGATTGGCTTTACGTTCCATGTGCTTAACCATGCGCCTTGGGGCGGCTGGATTGTGCTTCCGGTCGTCGATGGCAAACTCGGCTATATCGTTGGCACATTAGCAGGCGCATTGACCACGGCGCTGATTGTTATCTTGCTCAAGAAAAATGTTCTCGATGAAGAAGAAGAGGCTGCATTGGTTCGCGCATATCATGCTATAGATGGGGAGGGTGAGGCCGAGATCTTAGCTGTCACTTCTTGCCCATCTGGTGTGGCGCATACTTTCTTAGCCGCCAAGTCGTTAGAGAAAGCCGCTTATACCATGGGGCTTAAAATTAAAGTCGAAACCCAAGGAGCCAATGGCATTAATAATCGGATTACCGACAAAGATATTAAGAACGCGCGAATGGTGATTTTAGCTCATGATGTCGCGATCAAAGAGCCGGAGCGTTTTAAAGGAATGAAGAAAGTCGAAGTTCCGACCCGTGATGCAATATTAAATGCGCGCGGCTTACTCTATAGTCGCCGCTAACGCTGAATAAAATACCGAACCCTTAAGTCATATCGTCCTCCGACTACTAATGTTATGTGCTCCGCTAATTCGGCGGAGCTTTTTTGTCCCTTTGCTAGTTGTCTGAAAACTCGCTGGCAATCTTAATAAACAGTTTCTCTTGAGCGACAAAAGCTTCAATCACTTCTGGATCAAAATGCTGCCCATTACCTTCTAAAATGATGTGTTTGGCTTTGTTGTGGCTCATTGGGTCTTTGTATACGCGCTTACAGATTAGGGCGTCATAAACATCAGCGACGGCCATCAAGCGTGCACTAATTGGAATCTGCTCTCCTGAGTAACCATTTGGGTAGCCCGAGCCATCCCATTTCTCGTGGTGACCGTAAGCAATCTCTTTGGCAACATCAATTAGGTCATTGTGCGCCCCAGAAAGCTGCTCAGCTCGCTCCAGTGCCTGGAAACCTAAGGTAGTGTGCGATTTCATTATCTCAAACTCTTCCTCTGTCAGTTTACCGGGTTTGAGTAAGATTGAATCAATAATACCGACCTTCCCGATATCGTGCAGTGGCGCAGCTTTGAAGTAGGTATCGATCATTTTTGGGGTCAGCTCAGCGCTGTATTTATCTTTACTAGCAAGGTACTCCGCCAGCAACTTTACGTAGTGCTGAGTACGCAAAATGTGGTTGCCGGTTTCTGGATCTCGAGTTTCAGCTAGGCTTGCCAACGCAAAAACAACGACATCTTGCATACGGTCCAGTTCACTCGAACGCTTAAGAACTTCTTTCTCCAAGTAGCCATTTTGGTCGCGCAGGAAATCCTTGGAGCGTTTGTTTTGCAGGTGTGTTTTTACTCGAGAGCGTAGCAAAGGAATACTGACGGGCTTGTGTATGTAGTCTGCAGCTCCTAGCTCAAACCCCAATTTTTCGTCTTCTTGAGAGTCCTTCCCGGTTAAAAAGACAACAGGAATATGACGTGTTTTGGAGTTGTTGGTCACGTAACGAATCACATCGTATCCAGACATTTCTGGCATCACGACATCCAGTAGGATCAAGTCAATATCAAACTGTTCGAGAATATGCAGTGCCATCTCACCGGATTTAGCGGCTTTGATTTGATAACGCCCAGCAAGCCCCTGAGCCATAAAGGCGAGATTATCTGCAGAATCATCGATTAGAAGAACGGTGCAATCATCTAATTTTTCAATCGGCATCGCGTGATTTCATCCAAAGTTTTCCGGCAGTTTGTTGACTACTAACTAAACTATAGACAAGTAATTCCGAAAATCATTTTAACTATTACGTATTAGAAGAAATCGATGCCCTCAATTCGAACGCTTTTCACTGTGTTGTTTTTGGCGATGGGACTTTGCTCACTCGCTATGTTTGGTGTTTCACTGAAACTTTCTGACTTACATGTCAAAAGTGGTGAGCATCAGAAACAGCTATTTGTGTTTTATCGCTTGTCCCATGAACTCAAACAGAGCTCAGATAACCTAACCAAATTTGCTCGTGCATACAGTGTGACCGGAGATGAGCATTGGGAAAAGTTGTTTAATAGAGTCTTAAAAGTTCGCTCAGGTCAAGCTCCAATACCGGAAGGAAACGAGTATGAGTATTGGGATGTAGTTTCAAATTCTGATTTGGATGCACTCCCGCTTACTGTCGGTAGCAGCACACCGCTACTAGAGCGGATTCGGCAGTCAGGGATAAGTTCGATCGAGTTTTTTGAACTGAAGAATGCGTTGGCACTATCTGATGCTTTAGTTCAGTTGGAGCGTGATGCCTTTCTAGCGATTAAAGGATATCGGCAGGAGGAGAATGGTAATCTCATTGATATGGGGCAAGCTGATCTAAAAACCGCGCAATCTCTTTTATATGGGGAACGATACTTTTCCGAGAAAGAGAAAATCATGAAGGCGATTGCTACAGCAAATCAATCGATTTTAAGTAGAATTCAAGGTGAAATCTCTCTATCAGAGGGGCAAGTTCGTCGTTATGAAGCATTGAATCGCGGAATTCTGATGGTGTTATTATTGTCCATTTCGCTCTCATTTACCTTGCTTTGGAGAATGTATATCTGCCCTTTGAGTCAATTACTAAGAACCGTTGTTGGCCAAGTTAAGCAGCAAGATTACGCATTTACTATTACTCAAACTGCTTATGCCGAGCTACAAAAGTTCATTGATAGCTTAAACGTCGTCTTTCATCACATCTCCGAACAGCTTAATCACAATACCTTAGTTAAAGATTTCAATATTGTGCTACGCACTAGCCAGTCGACTCAAACGCTAGCAAGAGAAGTTACCCAATTTTTGCTTCATCAGTTCCCACTGCAAATTATCGCTGTGTATATCTACCGAGAGGATAAACTGGAAAGAATCGCGGGCGTTGGGTTTGGGGATGACAGTACCAGTTCGATTCAAGACCCCTCATCAACGGAGATCAGCGTCTTGCTCTCAGGTAAACCTTTCACTATGAGAGATCTCAAGGGTAAATATTCAATGCTGGTTAATGGCGCATCATTAGAGCTGAATGAAATCTATTACTTCCCTTTGTGCGTAAACAATAAGCCAGTCGCTTTGCTTGAACTAGGCACAATTGAACACCTCAGCCAACAGCAATATCAGTGGTTAGTGCAGATGTTAGACGATCTGTCTGTCAGCATTCAATTGAGCCAAAATGTGGAGCTGCAGCGTAAAGCAGAGCAAAAAGTCCTTGAGCAATCTCAGCTTAATCAAGAGGTTCTGAATGCAACCCCCAACCCTATGTACTGTCTGTCACCCGACGGGTATTACTTGACCGTTAATGCGAAGTTTTGCGAGATGCTAGGTCTACCCATGAAGGAGATTGTAGGTAGGACGCCTAGTGACGTATTTAGTGCAAGCACCGGTCAAGTGTTTACTACGGTTCATCAAGAGTTAAGCCAATCGCGGGGCAGCAGAAACTATGAGCTTTCTCTGTGCGATGCAGATAAGCAAAACAAAGAGATGCTGGTCTATGAAGCCTCTTTTGGTAATGGTGATGGGGTTGTCTCTGGCATTGTTGGTATCTTGCTTGATCTCACTGAACGAAAACAGTTTGAGAATGAACTGCGTGAAGCTAAAGAGTTAGCTGATGCGATGAGCCAAGCCAAAGGGGATTTCTTGGCCAATATGAGTCATGAGATACGTACACCAATGAACGCTATTCTTGGCATGGCGCATTTGGCATTGAACACAGAGCTTGATCCGACACAGAAAAAATATCTATCTCGGATTAATGAGTCAGCGAAAAACCTACTTGGGATTATCAATGACATTCTAGATTTTTCTAAAATTGAGGCGGGTAAGCTCTCTGTTGAATCGATAGATTTTAATTTGGATGAAGTCTTCGATAATTTGACCAATGTGATTTCTTATAAAGCCAATGAAAAAGGGGTGGAGTTCTTATTAGATATTGATCCGAAAGTGCCAATTGGCTTGATAGGGGATCCGCTGAGAATCGGCCAAGTGCTAGTCAATCTCTGTGGAAATGCAGTCAAATTTACCGAAAATGGTGAGATCGTTGTATCAGCGTGTGTTGAGGAACAAAACAACGATCAAGCAACGATCCGTTTCTCGGTCAAAGACAGCGGTATTGGCATTGCGAAAGAGAAAATAGCACATCTATTCCAAGCATTTTCACAGGTTGACAGCAGTATAACGCGTCAGTTTGGTGGTACAGGGCTAGGGCTGAGCATCAGCAAGCAATTGGTTGAGTTAATGGGCGGTAAGCTGGTTGTAAATAGTACCGAAGGGCAAGGCTCGGAATTCAGTTTTACCATCCAGTGTCGACTTCAAGAAGCCAAAATGCGTGATATTTCTGAGCCAATTAGTGCACTGTCAGGCAAGCGTGCTCTGATTGTTGACGATAATGATTCCGCACGAAGTATTTTACTGACGTTGTTAAATGCCATGCATTTTGATGCATCAGCGGTGAGCAATGGTTATGAAGCGCTTGATGAGCTAAAAAACAGTAGCTTTGATCTACTGTTTGTCGATTGGAGTATGCCAGGTATGAGTGGGCTTGAGCTGTTACAAAACGCTCAAGATCAGCAACTCATTCCCGATTGTAAAACCTTTCTAGTGACCGCATATGGACGTGAGTTGTCTTTGGTAGAAGCGAGCAGTAAGTTAATTGATGCTTTGATTGTCAAGCCAGTGAATCCTTCCAACTTACTCGATGCGATTATGGACAGTTTTGGCATTGAACATGTGTCAAGTAAGCCCGTGGTTTCAGAGAATGCACGTCCACGTTTCACCCATCAAAAGGTATTGTTGGTTGAAGATAACGAAATTAACCAAGAAGTGGCGCTTGGCTTACTCGATGGGATAAATTTGGATGTATTGGTTGCTAATAATGGCCAACAAGCCATAGAAATGCTCCAACGACATGAAGTCCACCTGGTGTTGATGGATATGCAGATGCCAGTGATGGACGGTGTCACCGCAACTCGAGAGATTAGAAAGCAGCCGCAATGGCAACCACTCCCAATCATCGCCATGACAGCCAATGCGATGCAAAGTGATGTTGATGTGTGTCTAGAGGCTGGTATGAATGGCCATATTGCTAAACCGATTAACGTCACTAACCTTTATTCCACCTTGCAACAATATCTACCGATTGAAGATCAAACGGTTGCCACCAAACATCAACTTTCCTCAGTCATTAACAAACAAGTTAACGACGATTATCCGCACTTAACTGGCGTTGATGTTGAGCAGGCTATTTTTGACACCGGTGGCAATCCTGACTCTTACTTTTCAATATTAGAGCGCTTTTTAGACGCGCAAAAATTCGATAGCTTCTCTTTGCAAGAAATCATTGACAAAGAGGATTGGGAAGGGGCCGAGCGCGTGGCCCATACCTTAAAAGGAGCATCGGCTAATCTGGGAATTATGGATTTGACCGAATTATCCGTTCAGATTGAAAAGCAAGTACAAGCTAAGGATAAAAAACGGGCCATTGAACTCGCCCAACAAGCGCATAACACTGTCAAACAATTAAGAAAACAGATGCAAGCTTGGCGTGCATTGCAAGCGCCTGCTAAAGATGTGTCATGTGATGAACTTCAAGAGCTTTACTTACGCCTAGTTGAAAAAGTAGAAAACTACGATGTGGCGGCATTAGAAGTTATCAATCAAGTGAAGCATTGTGATTTGTGGACTGAGGAAGAGAAAAACAAATTGATCGAACTGATAGAAAACTTTGAGTTTGAACAAGCGAAAGAACTACTGGATAAGTTACCTCAGCCTGAATGAAGCTGAATACTAAGTAACAAACAAGAATAAATGCAACGTCAGATAGCTTTCTTTATGGATAGAGGAAATCAATATGAACATTAACAACACGATGAAATTGGTGTTTTTTGTAATAGGCCTCGGTATCACCATTAGTGTCGTTACGGTGCTACAACTGAATGGCCTACTACAGCAAGTGGATAACATGGCGAAAGTCCGTTATCAATCTTACCAAGCGGCTGATGAATTGCGCCAAAGCTCGGATGATTTGACGCGTTTAGGTAGAACTTATGTTCTGACAGGTGATGAAACTTACGAAAAGATGTATATGGACATCTTAGCGATTCGAAACGGCGATAAGCCTCGTCCTCAAGAATACCACACCATTTACTGGGACTTAGTCTTGAGTTATGGGCAAAAACCCAAGCCAGATGGTCAGCGCATTTCTCTGCAAGCGATGATGGAAGAGCTTGGTTTCTCGGATCAAGAGTTTCGTCTATTGAAAGAAGCGCAGAGCAATTCCGATGCTTTGGTGAATATGGAAGTCAAGGCGATGAATGCCGTCAAAGGTCTCTACCCGGATAGCTCAGGTAATTACACTCAGCGCGGTGAACCAGATTTAACCATGGCCGCTCAACTTCTTCATAGTAAGCAGTATCATCAAGAAAAAGCGAAGATCATGGCTCCAATTGATCAGTTTTTTAAGGCTTTGGAATCTCGAACCTCCTCTCAATTCAATAATGCTGCACAAGACGTAAGAACGACGGTGTTAATCGGCAATATTTCGCTAGTTGCTGTGTTTGTCATTGCCATTATCGGATATGCCATTGTGAACCGTAAAGTCGTGAAGCCGATTGATGACATGGCGAAAGTACTCAAACAAGTGGATGTCGATTCTAATTTGACCTTGCGAGTGGATGATGTAAGCCAGAATGAGCTGGGTGTGATCGGGACGACGATTAACAAAGTACTGGTCAGCTACGCCACTACGATCACCAAAATCAACCAAGTAAATTCAACGATTTCTAAGATCTCTGAAGCGATAGAGGGGATTACTCAACGTAATATTTCTATGGCCAATCAGCAAAACCAAGAGATGGAAATGGCCGCGACTGCAATGGAAGAGATGACAGCTGCACTGTCTAATGTTGCTCAAAGCACAAATATGGCGGAAGAGTATGCTGGTAGTGCAGAAAAAGAAGCTTCGACGAGCAAGCAAGTATTTGACAAAACGACAGATGAGTTCGGTCAGCTTGAAGATGAGTTTTTAAATACCGCTGAAATCATTCAACAATTGGCCGAAGAATCAAATAATGTGGGTAATGTGCTTGATGTTATTAAAGCCATTGCTGAACAAACTAACTTGCTTGCCCTGAATGCTGCGATTGAGGCTGCTCGAGCTGGTGAGCAAGGGCGTGGATTTGCTGTTGTTGCAGACGAAGTACGTTCATTGGCGCAAAGAACGCAAGATTCGACGGGTGAGATTGAAGGGATAATCCAAACACTGCAAGAGAAAGCGAAACAGTCGACGGTGACCATTCAAAGCAGTTCAGAAAAAATGCAGTCAACACGAGAGAACATGGGGGGCGCAAATGATGCGCTTGGCACGATTCAGGGCTCCGCGATAGAGATTCATAAATTGAATACCTCAATTGCAGCGGCGACCGAAGAGCAGTTGATGGTTAGTGGCGAAATATCCGGTAATCTATCTAACATTAAAAACCTCTCGTCTGATATGAATGACGCAATTAATCAGTTAGAACCGATCGTACTAGATCTTAAGCAGAATGTTGATGATCTCAATGGTGCAATACACCATATTCAAACCTAGTGGTCGCTGGATGACTCGATATGCTGTGGTGAATAAGGACAATATAAGCTGCCATTGATTTCAAAGTTATTGGTAGCTTAGCTGTGGCATCAACGCCAATACCACTCAACGCTTTCTGTTTAGAGCATAAACTTTTTCTGCTTGGACAAAACTAAAATCAGAAGGACTAGTCAGACTAGCTTATCGAACTGATTGAATTGAACAAGCGAAAGAATGGCGAGCGAAATTGCTGAAGTCTTATAAACTGAATTTTTGATACTATTAGTTCTCTGTTATTATATCTCCGTTTAATGTAAGTGACTGGCAGAAGGTTATTATTCCAATGACCATCGGTGTAAGGGGAGCCTGATAATGGAAAATGCAGTTCAGTATTTTCTGAACTTGATGTGGCGATATTCCTACTAATTATTTTTTATTTAATAAATTCAAAAGCTTGAGGTTTATTCGTTTTTTTTGAATGTTTGACAATTCTTCTTTGAAGCATATTCTTTCTGGCCAATAAGTTAGAGAAAGAAATATGCCTCACCTTTATCGCTCATTTGTATCCGCATTAGCAGCCTTTACGCTATTCATGTTTTCTGGGCACACCGTTTTCGCTCAAAACCAAGTAGCATCAGCTAACAAAAACACACTCCAATTTGGCTTTTTGTCAACCGGACACTGCGTACTCGACTGCGGCTCAAATACCAATACGTTTTTTTCAATTAGTAACGACTATTTACGTAACATTGCATCGGCGATGAATGTCGAAATTGAGTTAAAACCATACTCAAGTATTGATGAGCTACTTTCGGCGGTAGAGCATCATGAAGTGTTGGGCGCTGTTGGCTTCAGTCGAACAAAGAAGCGTGAGTCACGTTTTTTGTTCTCTCAGCCATTTTTCAAAAGCCGTGTAGCCGTGTGGTACTCTGATGATCTACTGAGTGAAGAGCCAGCAATTGATCTCAACTGGTCTTGTGTGAAAGATTCATCATACTGTGATCAGCTTGAGCGAGCTGGTGTCAGTAAAATTTACTACGCAGAAGATCTAAATGATGCGACAGATAGCATGCGCAATGGTAAGAGTAATGCGTTGATCTCTAGTTTTGTCGTACTGAGTACCTATCTAGATAACAACAATATTGTTAGTGGCATGGTCGACACACCCGAGTGGGTCGAAGAGGAAAACGTAGGTCTAATCACGTCAAAGAATAACCAATGGCTCATTGATGAATTCAATGAGATTATCGACTTGGAACAGTCGGGTGCGAGTGTACGTACGATTGTTTCAAATAACCGCTATCACACCATTGAACGTCGCTTAGCAAAGTATCTTGCTGTCCAAGGTGATGACAGACCGATTACTTATAGTATGTCAGCAAACTCTTACCCATTCTTTTTTCGCGATGAAGATGGCGCACTCGATGGTTTTTTATTTGATTTTTTTGAGCTTTTAAAGTCACGCAGTGGCTTAGAGTTTGAGTATATTGAACCGACCAATGACGTGAAGGGAAAGCTATCTGGTTTTAGCGCTGACATTGTCCCGGTTGCTTTCACTGAAGTCACAACCATTCCTAATTGGCAATTGACTAACTCTTTTATGTCAGTGAACTATGTGGCGGTAACAAAGTCAGGTGTTCTTGAATCAAAGCAAGGTCAAGAGAAAGTAGGGATTTTAAGCGGTGTTAATGAAAAGGGTCTTGTTCATTTAGTGGGGTGGCGAGATAGCCAAATCTCGCAATATACGGCTCTTTTGTCGATAGTGAACGATCTTAAAGCTCATCGCATCGATGTTGCCTACATTCCACAAGAACTTACACATACGATTTTATTGAGAAACGATACCAATGAACTTGAGGTGGGGCAGCATGATTCACTGAAAGTACATCTAGCTCTTGCGACAAAAAATAACCCTGAGCTGAATGCTCTACTGAACAGCCTTTTCAATAGCATAGATGAGAACGAGTTGAAGAAAGTGATGCGCAGCCATCGCAGCATCAACTTGGTTAATGGTGTTTCGTCAAAAAATCTTTGGCAGATGGGGGTAGGGGCATTATCTATTTTGATATTTTTGGGCTTGTTCGCTTACTTCTTGATTTCTAACCTCAAGCTGAAAGTTGAGCTCGCAGAGTCGAGCGCCAACCAAGAAGAAAAAGAAAAAGAGTGGCTGAAATCGATCATTGTAGAGCTTGATAGCTGGGTATTTATTCACGACAGACATAACAACCTTCTGCTAAGTAACTGTTCTCTTTACCTTAATAAGCAGTGCGAAAGTTGCAAGGTAAAAGAAAATTTCTCAAACCAATACCTAGTTGAGAATGAAGAGGAAATCAAACAAGTTCTCGGTGGACAATCTATTATGGATTGTCATGAAGTTAACGGCTGTCAAAACAACCTACATTATGTGTCACGTCGACGTAAAGCCATTCGTTCAGTCACGGCAAACACAGAATATGTGCTGACTGTGTTAGATGATATCAGTGAACAGAAACAGCGTGAAAGTGAGCTGATTGCTGCGCGTGAAGAGGCTCAGCAAGCTGTGTCGGCTCGCGAGCAATTTTTAGCAACGATGAGTCATGAGTTAAGGACGCCGATCGCGGCTATTCAAGGGTTACTCGAATTGGCTTCTTTACGAGAAAAGAATGGAAAAACTGCAGATTTACTTGCACAAGCTCAAAAGTCAACTCGCCACCTTAATGTGTTAGTTGATGAGGTTCTCGACTTTTCAAAGCTCAATGCTCAGCAGCTCGTACTAAACCCCACTAAGGTAAATTTACTTGAGCTTTTATGTGAATCAATACGTTCATTTGAACAGGCTGCTCATTCAAAAGGTCTTTTATATCAAGTGGATATCAACCGGATTGTGTGCCGTTATGTGCTCATTGATGAAGTTCGTTTGGTGCAAATTCTCAATAATTTACTTTCTAACGCAATCAAGTTTACTTCTTCAGGGTTTGTCAAAATTGAGGTGTCGGGAACGCAATGTGAACTCAAACTGAGTATTTCTGATAGTGGTATTGGTATGTCCACTGAACAGATTGCAAAGGTGCTTAAACCATTTACTCAGGCTGATGCTGGTGTCACAAGGCAGTACGGTGGCTCGGGGTTGGGCTTGAGCATCGTCGACAAGCTGGTGAATTGTATGGAGGGCAATATGTCTGTGGAGAGTATCCCCAACGTTGGCTCTGTCTTCCGTATCACAATTCCTCTCGAGTGTGTTGAGCAAGAAGACCGACAACTTGCCCGTTTTACTTACTCTGACAGCTTACCTATCGCTCTTAAGCAGTGGTGTCGTATTTGGGGAATGTCAGCGGCTCCTGAGCACGAATATGCCAATATTTCAATGGATGAGAATCGTGTTCAGGTAATGGCAAACAGTAACGTGTGCGAGTCTATCTCACTTGAAGAGTGCCGTTACCCAAGTGTTATTCAGAACATACTTCTTCAATCTGATGCTGTTAAGTCACGACCTATTGAGACTAATGCACTGTTCGGGAAAGTATTGGTTGCTGAAGATAATAGTATTAATCAAACCATTATTAGAATGCAGTTGGATGAGATTGGTGTTCAACATCATATTGTTAGCAACGGCAAAGAAGCGATCGACTACCTCAACCTTAATCAAGATGTATCCGTTGTTCTTACCGATTTCCATATGCCAGTGCTGGATGGTTTTGAGTTAACGCGTCTAATAAAAAGCAGTGAAGTTTATGGTCATTTGCCTGTCATCGGTATAACTGCGGAAGATGCCAGAGTCGCTAAGGAACTCGGTAAAGAATCAGGGCAAGATGCGGTGCTGTGTAAGCCATACAGTATCGATATTCTGCGTCTATACCTTAGGGAATATCTGAATGAGGTTTCGTCAATGCCAACTTGGTTAACATCTTACCCAGAGCAAGAACGTCCTGAGTTTGCGGATATTTTTATTCAAACGATGGAACAAGATCTAGCAGCGCTTAAGAGCTCAGATAACTTGGGAGCGAAGCGTAAAGCGTTGCACCGAATCAAAGGCGCGTTAGGGGCAGTCGGCATGTCGACGTTAGCACAACAGTGTAAGCAAGTAGAAAAAGCGTGCGATGAAGAGCTGGCTCATACGGCAGAGGACTTCATGCAAAAACTCATTGTAGAAATTGAAGCCACTAAAATGTGGAGGATGTCTGGTGAAGTTTAATAAACATATCGTATTGCTTGATGATCATCTTATGCAATTAAAACTGCTTCAGCGAAGTTTAGAGTCACTAGGTGCAGAAACGGTGTCTTGTTATGACAACGTCGATCAAGCTTTAGCCCATATAAAATCAAACTCGGTCGATCTCATTGTCTGTGATTTAAGTATGCCCAACAAAGATGGCATTGACATGCTATTGATGTTGAATGAACAGGGATTCAAAGGTGACGTTGCGATTATTAGTGCAATGGATTTACCAATTATTGCAACAGTTAAATCGATGTGTGAAGGATTTACCTTTACCCTTGTCGCAGAGATTTCGAAACCGTTTCAACTCGACGCATTACAAGAGTTAGTCAGCCATAAACGCAACCCTCGCGATCATTCTCCTTGCTCAAGCTATCAAGTGAGTGAAGAAAGCTTTCTGGTTGGCTTAGCAAATGGAGATATATGCAATTTCTACCAGCCTCAAGTTGAAGTTGAGACACGTAAGATCGTTGGGGTAGAAGCGCTTGCTCGATGGCGTCATCCGACATTGGGTATTCTCACTCCTGATGTGTTCTTACCAATCGTAGAGCGTCGCAATTTATCGTGCGAGTTGTTTGATATTGTTGCCAGTAATGCAATTCGAGATATGCAAGCCGAGTTGTTGCCAAAGAACGTTTCTCTCAACGTGGATCAGTTTAGTTTAGAGCATGCCTGCTTTGCTGACACTCTGATTGAAACATGTAACCAGCATAACATTGATCCAACAAGGCTGACCATTGAGATAACAGAAGAGTACTCTTACCGAAAGAGTATGTCGTTGTTCAAAAACTTGGCAAAACTAAGAATAAACAATATCAATGTTTCAATCGATGACTTCGGGACAGGGCACTCGACATTAGAAAATTTATATTCTTTACCCTTTAATGAAATAAAGATTGATCGCTCATTTGTATTTAACTGTGAACACGATTCTAAGAAACAACAAATTATTAAGTTCATATGCAGTCTAGCGAATGAATTTGATATTAAAGTGGTTGCTGAAGGTGTTGAAACCTTTGATTGCTGGCAACTATTAAAAGAAATGAATGTTGATATTTGCCAAGGTTACTATATCAGTAAACCTGTACCTGTAGGTGAAATAAAAAATATCATGAGAATTAATGATGAATAAATTTAATTGTTTAGTTTTTGACGATCACCCGTTAGTAGGCGTAGCAATTAAGGCGACGTTAAATTTTATGGATTGTATTCATTCAATCACGGTCGTTTACTCGTTGAGAGAAGCCCTAGATGCGGTCAAAAATAAAGATGTAAATTTCGTTATTTTAGATATTAACCTGGCTGACGGAGATGGATATGACTTTTATCGTAGAATAAAGTCACACGGTTATCAGGGGAAGGTATTATTTTATTCATCAGAAGAGAGTTCACTATTTAGTGAAATGGCATTTAAAGCAGGAGCGGATGGTTACGTTTGTAAATCTGAGCATCAAGAAATTCTCCGAGATGCTGTGGAAGGTATTGCAAACGGGTATAACTTCTTTAAATTCAAAGGTTGCAAACAAATAACCGGAGAAGAAGTTGTTCTTTCTAATCGTGAAACTACCGTTATGAGTTATCTATTAAAAGGTAAGAGCAATAAAGAGATTGCGCAAATATTGAAAATCAGTGATAAGACAGTGAGTACTTACAAAAAACGTCTATTTGATAAATATGGCGTAAATAATATCATTGATCTCACAAAAGTGGCAAATATATGAATGCCACGAAGCCTAGTGTAATAAGTAATATGGTTATCATAATCATAAGTTCTGTATATCAGAAACAGCAATGTATCGAGTAAAACAGCTGTTAGGTGGGAATTAAGCGTAACAAACCACAATGATCAACTTGGTAACCTACGCCATGATTACAACGATGAACAAGCTGACAGGGCATGGTATGTCCACACATCACATTTCCTTTAATAATAAGCCGCTTATTGTTCAGATATGTCTCATTCTCTGAATTCAGCAACAAAGCTCAACTGTAATGTGAATATTCCTACATGGATGTAGGATATCGCCTTATTGTTTCTTAATAGAGTCTTTGTTACTTTGTTATCAATAATAATTATTAATAATCATTTATATTATCTATGCATATATGAAATTAGCGAAATTAATATGCAAGAAATATATTTAGCTGTTCACCTAAAACAGGGGATGAATTTATCATGGTATATGAATTAATTAAAGAAAGACTTATATTTATAGCAATTTCACCAGTTGTGGTATTAATTGGTTGTTCAGACGGTGCGTCTAATGTTACATCAAGAGACGTAACAGTGCCTGTGATAGAAGATGTTACTGATGTTACTGATGTTACTGGCGTAACTCTCCCAGTGGTAACAGATTTGGCTGTCACGGATTCGTCTATATATATATTAAAAGGCCAATCTCATCAGTTGGTAGCGATAGGGGTACACGATGATGATTCTGAGAGTGATGTGAGCAATTCGGTTACATGGGAAATAGTTGGCGACCCAACTGTCGCAAGAATGTCAAATTTGGGTTTAGTGACCGGTGTGGCTTTGGGCAAAACCGAAGTTATTGCCAAAAAAGATGGAATTACCAGTAACACAGTAAAAGTTGAAGTATGTAACTTAGCAGGCCCATGTATTGATATCGTTGATGCAGGGAATGGGACGTTGTTTACTAACTCTCCATCAGTAGCTTACTTGGATAGCATTGGTGGTAGTGCCACTGATGGCACAAGTAATTCAACTGGTAGTTATGGTCCAGTCGGTGCATTTTACAAGTTCACTTGGGATAATGCGCGAGCACTATGTGAGAAGTACAATACGCTAAGTCTCGGAGGGCGAGTGAATTGGCAACTGCCAACAAAATACGAGTTAAAGGACTTACACGGGCAATTTGGTAACATGTTTGATGCACGTGGATGGTTGGTCGGAAATTTCTACTGGTCTGCATCACCTGATGGTGCTGGCTATCATACTGTTGGACTAACGAATGGTTATATCTACATCTACTTAGCAAGTGATAACGGGCCCAGACTTACCTCTTGTGTATCAAACCCTTAGGGTTTATTCCGTGTAGCTATTTTGTTAAGTAATTCCGATATCACTGAGTCAGTTTGACCGCTATTTTTATATGTGGTGTAGGTAACTTTAATTGATATGAAATACATATTTTTCTGAACTTTCCCCATCGACTTTTTAAAAAATGTTCTAACTTCTCAAAATGGTCTTTTTAAAAGACTTAGAGCTAAACGATAAAATTAATATGAACAAATTTAAACTGCAAGTGACAGTTGCGTTAAGTGCGCTAATTGTTTTAATTATAATTTCTTTGGTTACTGTGAACTTTCTAGCGTTTAAAAATGAAAGTGTTTCTTTAACTAAAAATATAATTAATGAAAATAATAACTCCATTCAAATGTTACTATCTGAAAAATTGGAAAATTATTTAGGTAGTCTAGGTGGTCTAAAACAATCATTCTCAAGTTTTTTTGATGGAGAGCCAACACAAAGTGATTTATTAAAATTATCAACTTTGTATGAGATGCATAAGCCTAGTGTTGATGGTGTTTATTTAATAAGGCGAAATGGTGATGTTTTTAATAAAACTGGTGAGAAAATAAATTTCAACCCTCAAACTTCTAGACGGGATTATTATATTGCGACTTTCGAAGGAACAGCATCATATTTTGTTTCGGAACCATATAGGTCTGCAGATAGTGGGAAAGAAGTTATAGCTATTGCCTATAAACTTGATAAAGACACGCTAGTTCTTTTAACTGTGAAAACATCAACAGTCTTTGATGCATTCACTGGACGGAAGGACATGTTTGTCTTCTCAAAGCAGGGGGTAATTATGTTCAGTCCTTACCCAGAATTACTTGGTAAGAATATCTACAATGTTCGTCCCGATTATAAGAAATTTGACAAGATAAATACCGAGCTGACATATAACGCTAAAGTTGGAGATATAAATACTACGTTTACTGCGTATTGGGGGGAACTTGAAATTAATGGTTGGAAAGCGGTCAATTTTTTAACACACAACGCTATTCAGAAAAGCGCGAATAATCAGTTGATTAATTCACTTTTGATAGGGGGGGCTTGTTTGGTTTTATCAGTACTAATTATGCTGACTTTTCTAAATAGACTTGTTTTGCGGCCCGTAGGTGGTTCGCCAAAAGAGATCGCTCTTTTAATGGAGTCAATGGCATCAGGTGACCTATCACAGCAGTTTGATGTTACAGGGAAAGAAACAGGAATTTATCTATCTTTAACCAAGTTATCCAAGCAGTTTTCTGAATTGATCAAAAGCTCTCACGGTATTTCAGAAAGAGTATCTTCTGGAACGGAACAATTAAATGCAGTGATGAGTGACACAAAATCCAATGCTCAACAAGAGTTGTGCCAAGTTGAGCAGATCGCAACCGCAATTAATGAGCTTTCTTCGACCTCTCAGGAGGTCAGCCAACAAGCGGCTTCTGCTGAAGATAAGGCTAGAGCGGCTAAAGACAATGTGGAAAGTGGGCAGGTAACGTTAGAGAGAAATATAAATTTAACGAGTTCAATTAACGCATCGGTGAATGAGAGTGCAGTCATAGTCGCGGAACTTAGACAATTTGCTCTTGAGATAGGGTCTGTTACAGAGGTTATAAACTCCATTTCAGAACAAACCAATCTGTTGGCACTGAATGCTGCTATTGAAGCCGCAAGGGCAGGTGAGCATGGTCGGGGATTTGCAGTTGTAGCAGACGAAGTGCGAAGCCTCGCGTCTAAAACTCAGCAATCCACCGTGAGTATTCAAGACATTATCGAAAAACTTCAGAAGCAGTCAGAAAAGGCCCAGAGAAATATGGAACAGAATGTTGAACTAATTGAGGAGTCAGTTGAGCTTTCTCATAATGTGCAAGAGTCATTTGAAGATATAACAAGGTCGGTGGAATCTATCTCGGAAATTAATACTTTGGTTGCAACGGCTGCTCAAGAACAATTTTGTGTGACGGAAGATATCTCTCAAAACACAACTCAGGCGTTTGATTTAGTACAGCAAAATGTCATTGGTATTGATGAAACCCTTCAAGCATCTGCTGATCTGTTACAAATGGCAGAAAAACAAAAATGCGAGTTAAGCTTCTTTAAACTGTAGAGAGTCATATGCGCATAAGGCTGCCCGATGTTATTCGTGCTATTTGAGTAATTCGGGCAGCTCGTTATATAGTAACTAAATCATATGTTATTGATTCTGGCTGGAAGACTAAGGGCCAGTGTCATGTATAAAGCTAATCTAGATTATTGTTGCTGGACGACCAGTTCGGTAAACCCAGTACTTTGGTCAAACTCTCGCTCAAAGCTCACATTGTGATAGCTATGAATGATGAGTTCAGCAGTGGTATCGACTAAGCAGCCTTCCATTAAGTGTCCACCAACCACTTCACCACTCTCTTTTGCGACGGAAAGGTGAATGTGTTGGTGATCTGGGGTTAGCGTTCCCATGATCGAAACAATCTCAAGCGGTTCATTCAACTGCAAAGTTTGAGTCGCGCCCGCCAATCGAATACTGAACTGAGTAAAGCAGCCCACGCATGATGCAATACTGCCAGCCTGAATCTGGTGCTTCTCAACTAGGTGTTGAATCGCTAATTTAAGATCGTCACCTTTAACAAGGCGTACGGCGATAGGTGTGATCAAAATAGGCCTCTAAATATCAGTTAACAGAGTAGCGCTTGCCAGCTTTCGGCGTTTGGTCAAACTCTTGCTGCTCAGTTGTGGAATTAGAATCCAAATGCACCCATTTAAGCGCGCCATTAGTCTCAAAATAATTGGCTTCTTTACACACCATGTAATGCGCACCAACTTGAAGAATTGCGCCATCTGAATAAGCCTGATCTTGATAGTAACAGACTCGCTTGGCAAGCTCAGAAGCGTTGATACCAATCACTGGTTTTGCTGGCGTGGTGATAATGTTCGCCATCGTCGGTAAGCTAAGAAGAGCCAAAGTAACTAGAATGAATCGCGTCATGGTCATACTCCTAATTCACACCATATTTGCGTTCATAACGGGGCAGCATGCTTTCGTTGCCGAGTATTCCACCTTGGTGAACGTAGATGATGGTCTTATCTGAATGTTGTTTATACCATGATTGTAGGCATTGCCACATCATTGGGTCATAGAGCAGGTCAAATTCAACATTAGTTTGTTCGAGTAGTTGCTGCCAAATTCGGTAGTCTTGTTGATAGAGCTTACCGAAGTGGTGTTTTGCATTTAGCTCCAGAATGGTCGGAAAGTCATACTCGTTCAACTCCTGAAATTGCTCAATAAGATATTCTTTTCCGCCCACACACGGACAAGTGAGCACTTCTATACCATGAGGTTTGAGGTACTTGTGCAGGTAAAGCGCGGTTGTCCCAGTACCTGAAGGCAATGCGACGACAAACTGATGGCTGGGCTCAAAGCGGCTCCAAGAAAGGAGCTCGCTCGCAAGTTGGTTGATACCGTGTTTAGACAGAGTTGTTCGTCCACCTTCTGGAACAACGAGGCAACGCTGATCTGGCTTACGTATTTGCTCAATATAATCGGCTGGGTGTAGCTGTGAGTCAGCGACTGGAATTACCTTTGCGCCTAGCTCTAATGCGCCGCGGTAATTACCAATAGGGTTGTCCATCAACCAGTTGGGGATGCGATCAACATAGAACTCCAGTTGCCATCCTTTGATAGCGGCCAGTGCTGACAATGAGTAAAGGCTGTTTGCTTGCGCACTACCAAAGCAGATCAGCGTATCAAATGCTGAGGCTTCTTGATCCAACAGCGCCATAAACTTGCGCGCTTTATTGCCACTAAAGTGGCTGTGTAGCTGGTCATCACGTTTAAGAAAAAACGCAATGTCATCAAATTGGTGTTGAGTTACTGGCGTGTTGGCAAGGTTCATGGGTTCGAAATATTGGAAAACGGCCGCTTATCTTACTTAATTATCAGCCGTTAGTATCAAACTGGATCAAACTTTATTGTCGCTTTGCATCCCCTAGAATGATGATTTTGAATATCAAATTGTCATTGGTAGCGTTGATTGTAGGCGTGTTAGTAGGGATGGTTAGTAACTACCTGTTTAGCGCATTCTGGGTGTTCCAATAAGCATATAAGTGACGATGGAATAAAAAAAGCCCAGGGCAAGTATGCTCTGGGCGGATACAAAAAAACATAGGAGTTAATAAGAAAAAGCAGCGTAAATTAGTAGCCTCAGTAAGAAAACAAGTTTGACGGCCTGTAAACTTATGGGTTGTCCAAACCCTGAATACTCTGCTAACTACACTTAGTAAGACTCGGCCTTTTTCAATCAGTTCCCTTCAATTTAAAAAAAAATTAAATTTTTCTTCATCTCAACAAGTTACACGCTCTGGTCGGACCAATTCGCAAAAGTGTGATGTTAATAACTTGTTGCCTTGGTGTTTCGAATGTATATTTTCAAACAGTTGTTTAATACGAGTGATTGAAATGCCAGTGAGAAATTCTACCAAAGAGAAAATCCTTGATGTTGCTGAGGCTCTATTTGCAGAACATGGCTTCAAAGATACCTCTCTGCGTACAATTACTAGCAAAGCGGGCGTTAACCTCGCGTCGGTTAACTACCATTTTGGTGATAAGAAGACCTTAGTAAGAGCGGTACTCAATCGATACTTAGAGGCATTTATGCCAGCGGTGCAAGATGCACTGATAAATCTGAACTTAAATGATCACTACGAGATGGCGGATGTGTTTGAGTCATTGAGAGGACCGCTGCGTAATCTTAATGACGTTAGACCAGATGGAACCAGCCGTTTTATGTTATTGATTGGGCGCGGCTATACCGATGTGCAAGGTCATTTGCGTTGGTTCATAACTACGCGTTACTCAGAAACGTTAACGTTGTTTACCCAATCGGTAATGAAAGCCAACCCGAAATTGACTCAAGAAGAGTTGTTCTGGCGTTTGCATTTCACTTTAGGGACATGCGTTTTCACAATGGCTTCAAGTCAAGCACTGTTGGAAATCGCTGAAAACGACTATGGAAAAGCGATGGATGCTAAGTCTGTCGTAGACCAACTAATTCCATTTTTAGCAGCCGGAGTTGCTGCTGAATAACGAAAATCTGTACCTATATAAAACAATAATATTGGACCACCAAACTAGTGAACAAAAGGATCTGATTATGGGCTCTCTACGAAGAAAAAGGGTAAGCGACCCAGCTTTCAAAATGTTTAAGAAAGTATTACCACCGCTATCAAGCACTGAAAAAGAAGCAATGGAAGCGGGAAGCGTTTGGTGGGATGGAGAGCTGTTCTCAGGTCGTCCAGATTTTACTAAACTGCACCAATACCCTAAACCAACGCTTACAGCAGAAGAGCAATCGTTTATGGATAACGAGCTGCAAACCCTGCTTGAAATGTTGGATGACCATAAGATCATAAAAGAAGATCGCGACTTGCCGGAAGAAGTTTGGCAGTACCTACGCAAAGAGCGTTTCTTCTCTTTAATCATTTCAAAAGAATATGGCGGTCGCCAGTTCTCATCACTGGCGAACTCGACCATCGTAACCAAAATCGCAACTCGCAGTATCAGTGCTGCGGTTTCAGTGATGGTGCCTAACTCGCTTGGCCCAGGTGAGCTTCTGTCTCACTATGGTACTCAAGAGCAAAAAGACTACTGGTTGCCACGTCTAGCTGACGGTACTGATATCCCATGTTTTGCATTGACTGGCCCTGAAGCGGGTTCGGATGCGGGTGGTATTCCTGATGATGGTATCGTCTGTTATGGTGAGCACGAAGGCAAAGAAGTGCTGGGTATTCGCCTGAACTGGAATAAACGTTACATTACTTTAGCACCTGTTGCGACGGTACTTGGTTTGGCATTTAAGATGTACGATCCAGACGGTTTAATGGGTGACAAGAAAGAGCTTGGTATTACCTGTGCTTTGATTCCGGCGGACCACAAAGGAGTCGAGATTGGCGAGCGTCACGATCCACTTGGCCTAGCGTTCATGAATGGCCCAACGCGCGGTAAAAATGTGTTCATCCCGATGGAATGGCTCATCGGTGGTCAAGACTATGCCGGTAAAGGCTGGCGTATGCTGGTGGAATGTTTATCGGCTGGACGTGGTATTTCGCTGCCAGCACTCGGCACGGCTATGGGGCATCTGACTGCTCGTACAACGGGTGCTTACGCTTACGTTCGTAAGCAGTTTGGTATGTCGATTGGTAAGTTTGAAGGTGTTGCTGAATCACTGGGCCGTATTGGCGGTTTAACTTACTTATTGGAAGCGACACGAACGCTAACCACGACTTCATTGGATCTAAAAGAAAAGCCGGGCATCGTTACCGCAATTGCTAAGTACCACATGACGGAAATGGCGCGTACGATTCTTAATGATTCGATGGATATTCATTCTGGTCGTGCAATTCAAGATGGCCCAATGAACTACCTTGCAGCCCCTTATCTTGGTATCCCAGTAGCAATCACGGTAGAAGGGGCAAACATTTTAACCCGCAACCTGATGATCTTTGGTCAAGGTGCGACGCGTTGTCACCCATACGTACTGAAAGAGATGGAAGCGGCAGCGAACCCAGATGAAAAGCAAGGCGCTAAAGAGTTCGATGACCTGCTGTTCAAACATATCAAACATGCGATGGGTAACACTTTTGGCGCGTTTGGTGCGGCGCTAACAGGTTCTCGCTTTATTAAAGCAGACATGAGCGGTCCAACGCAGGGTTACTACAAAGACATGACTCGCTTGAGCCGTGCGCTTGCGGTGAGTGCTGATATCGCGATGGCGACGTTGGGCGGCGATCTAAAACGTAAAGAGATGATCTCTGCGCGTTTAGGTGATGCCCTAGCGTACTTGTACATGGCGTCAGCGGCGCTGAAGAAATACGAAGATGAAGGTCGTCAACAGCAAGACCTTGATTACGTGCACTACGCCGTTCAGCACTGTCTACACAACGGTGCAAAATCACTGCAAGAAGCATTCAATAATTATCCTCAAAAGGCGGTGGGTCGCTTACTTAAAGTGATCATCTTCCCATTGGGTAACCATTTTGCTAAGCCAAGTGATGATCTTACTGTGAAGTTGGCGGAAAGTTTGATGACTCCGGGCGCACATCGCGACAAGTTGACGAATCTATGCTTTGTTGGTGAAGACGAGAACGACAGTGTTGGCTTGATGGAAAATGCATTCTTAGCGATGTACGACATTAAGAGCCTAGAACGTAAACTGATACGTGCTGCGAAAGAGGGTAAAGTCGCCCGTAAAGGTCTATTAATGGATAGACTTGCGCAAGCGCTAGAAGCTGACGTACTGACGCAGGAAGAGGTAGATAAGATTGTAGCGGCTGACAAGTTACGCTACAAAGCCATCCAAGTTGACCACTTTAGCCATGATATGAGCGAAGTTCGTACTCACGAAACCTCAAAAAAGTCTGAAGCGAAATTGGACAGTGTAGCTTAAAGTGGGCGGATTACGTTTCCGATGAACAATAATTAGACACTTTATAGGAAAGGCACTCAAATGAGTGCCTTTTTGTTATTTGAGGGCCGAGTATTGGTTTAAAGTGCTCCAACCACTTGCATTTTAGCGACATTTTTACAGAAATTAGATGCGATCTCATGATGAAACTTTTATTCTAGCGGGGTTATTTAAAGGAAGTTGAATATGATCATCAAACCTAGAATTCGCGGATTTATCTGTACTACTACGCATCCAGTAGGCTGTGAAGCTAACGTAAAAGAACAAATTGCTTACACAAAAGCACAAGGCCCAATCAAAGACGCACCTAAGCGTGTACTTGTTGTGGGTGCATCAAGTGGCTACGGTCTATCATCTCGTATCGCTGCGGCATTTGGTGGCGGTGCTTCAACCATCGGTGTTTTCTTCGAAAAAGAAGGCACAGAGAAAAAACCAGGTACAGCGGGTTTCTACAACTCTGTCGCATTTG
Organism: Vibrio sp. 2433-A1; assembly: GCF_056726085.1. Classification (NCBI taxonomy): domain Bacteria; kingdom Pseudomonadati; phylum Pseudomonadota; class Gammaproteobacteria; order Vibrionales; family Vibrionaceae; genus Vibrio; species Vibrio sp. 2433-A1. The sequence goes on along the minus strand of NZ_JBRESC010000005.1, from coordinate 33,229 downwards.
AAAAGCTAGCTCGTGCAGAAGGTCTATACGCAAAAAGCCTAAATGGCGACGCGTTCTCTAACGAAGCGAAACAGAAAACTATCGACCTTATCAAAGAAGACCTAGGTCAGATTGATATGGTGGTTTACTCACTAGCGTCTCCAGTACGTAAAATGCCAGAAACAGGTGAAGTGATTCGTTCTTCACTGAAACCAATCGGCGATACGTACACATCTACAGCGGTAGACACAAACAAAGACGTTATCATTGAAGCAAGCGTTGAGCCAGCTACTGAAGAAGAGATCAAAGACACTGTTACTGTAATGGGCGGTGAAGATTGGGAACTGTGGATCAATGCGCTATCTGAAGCGGGTGTTCTAGCTGACGGTTGTAAGACGGTAGCATACAGCTACATCGGCACTGAGCTTACTTGGCCAATCTACTGGGATGGTGCGCTAGGTAAAGCTAAGATGGACCTAGATCGCGCAGCGACTGCTCTTAACGATAAGCTTTCTGCAACTGGCGGTACGGCTAACGTAGCGGTACTTAAGTCTGTTGTGACTCAAGCTTCTTCTGCTATTCCTGTAATGCCACTGTACATTGCAATGGTATTTAAGAAGATGCGTGAAGAAGGCGTTCACGAAGGTTGTATGGAACAGATCTTCCGTATGTTCAGCCAGCGTCTATACAAAGAAGATGGTTCTGCGCCTGAAGTGGATGATAAGAACCGTCTACGTCTAGATGACTGGGAACTGCGTGACGACATCCAAGAGCATTGTCGCAACCTATGGCCACAGATCACATCTGAAAACCTAAAAGAGCTAACTGACTACGTTGAGTACAAAGAAGAGTTCTTGAAGCTATTCGGCTTCGGTGTTGAAGGTGTTGATTACGACGCTGATGTAAACCCAGACTATAAAGCAGACTTCGTTGCTATCTAATTGAAAGCATAAATTTTAAAATAAAATCCGGCGCCTAGGCGCCGGATTTTTTGTTTACGCTATACCGAAATGTTGCGACCTTAGTCTGAGATAGAAGTGTCATTCCATAGAGCGACGCAGGAGAGAGTAGGGAATCTTCATCAGTTTTCTACTCGCTGTAAGAGATCCCCAACTCGTTCGTCCCTCACTCTTGAGGATGACTAATGCTTAATATAAAAAGCAAAAATGCTGGCCTTTATCGGCTTTGCGTTATCTATTACTTAAACGTTGACCAAATTGGCGCGTGGTCAGACGGTTTCTCGATACCGCGTAGTTCGTAATCGACATCGGACTCAATACACTTCTCTGCCAGTTTTGGCGTCGCAAGTACTACGTCAATACGTAGACCTCGGTTATCTGGGAAGCCCTTTGAGCGGTAGTCAAACCACGAGAAACGATTGTTCACATCAGGGTGGATTTGACGGAAGGTATCGACAAAACCCCAATCCAGCAGCGTTTTCAGCCATTCACGCTCTTCCGGTTGGAAAGAACACTTACCTGTCTTCAACCAACGCTTACGGTTAGGTTCACCGATACCAATATCGGCATCAATCGGGCTGATGTTGATATCCCCCATTACAATCAACTGCTCATCGTTGCTGTGATGATCGTTTAGGTAGGTCATTAGATCTGAATAGAACTGACGCTTATAAGGGAACTTAGTTTCATGACTGATGTTATCGCCTTGTGGGAAGTAGCCATTTAGGACGGTCACTTTCTCACCGTTATCATCTTCAAGGGTCACCATGATCATACGTTTTTGATGATCTTCGTTATCGGTAGGGAATCCTTTTTGAACAGAGATAGGCTCTTTCTTACATAGCATCGCCACGCCGTAATGCGCTTTCTGACCATGAAAATAGACTTTATAACCCATTGCCTCAACATCTTCGAGTGGGAAGGCTTCGTCGTGAACTTTGATTTCTTGTAGACCAATCACATCTGGCTGATGCTTATCAATGACAGCTTGAAGTTGGTGAAGGCGGGCTCGAAGGCCATTTATATTGAAAGAAATTACTTTCATCTCTGTTCCTTAGCTATGATTGCTTTATTTTTATTAGCGCAATACTAGCATCAAAGTTCAGCGGTCGCGAAAGAGAAATAGTCCATCGTTATTGTTAACAATTATTTAATATTTCGATTGATATCTAACTCATTTGTGGTGTAATTGATAACCACTTTTATTGACTAAAAGTCTGAAATCACCGAGTTTGCTAAAAGGATGTAATATGCGAACGTTATCTGTGCAGTGGAAAATCACACTCCTTGCGGGCGCATGCCTGCTTATCACCTCCCTGTCGTTAATCGGTTTCTCGGTTTACAACGCGATTTCTAATCAGCAACAAATCAAACAACAAAGTTCAGCATCGGTTATCGATAAGTCTGAGCAAATTGTTGAAACTCGCGCGTTACTTAGTGCGACTGAAGTGACCGAGTATCTCAATGAAGCTTTATACCGAGCTGAAATGTTGGCATCGAGCGCCATGTTCCAAAAGAATCTCAGTGAAGAGAATTTTGGCGACAGTGAAGAGCTTCGAATTGCGCTTGATGAAATGGTACGCCGAGCAGTATTAGACTTCGAGAGTATCGAAGGTGCGTATTTAGTGTTTAAGCCAGATATGCTGGATGGTGAAGACAACAACTATGTTGATGCAGAGTATGTAGGCTCGAATGATAAAGGGCGCTTTTCACCTTATTGGATGACGGCAGAAAATGGCGAAAACATCATTTCGAACGTTATCTCAGAAGCAAGCCTATCAGATGCAGTCAACAGTGAACGATTCTATTGCCCACTTGCGTCGGGTGATACGTGTGTGACAACGCCACGTGTTATTACTCACGATGGGGAAACCTTCCTGACGAGTTCTATTTCTGTACCGCTGATGGTCGAAGGGACAGCGATTGGTTTCTTAGGTATCGATCTTAGACTAAACCCGTTAGCGAGCATTGTTGCCAATTCTGATAAAGAGTTATTTTCGGGTAGCGGGGCAATTAACTTGATCAGCTTAGATGGGACACTGATCGCAAGTGACGATACATCGCAGCAAGTTGGTCAGCCTTTTAGCAGTAACATCATCTCTAACGATCAATTGACGGATCTGCTTTTTGGTCAAGAAGTGAAAACTCAATGGAGCGAAGATGATGCGTGGTTGAGTGTCTTTGCGCCAATTGTGGTAGCAAATCAGACTTGGGGTGTACTATTTGATATGCCACGTTCGAGCGTTTTATCTGATGCCGAAGAACTCGACGCAATTATCAGCCAACAAGTTGAGTCAAGTGTTCAAACTGAGCTTGTTGCTGGTGTTGCTCTGGTTTTGTTCGGGTTAGCGACGATTGCCTTTGCGGCTTCTCGCTTGGTTAAGCCTATCCGTGAAGTGGCTGCTCGCTTAGAAGATATTGCATCTGGTGAAGGCGACTTAACCCAGCGACTAGACATTAAATCCCAAGATGAGATCGGTCAGCTATCAATAGGTTTTAATAAGTTCTTAGATAAACTTCAATCAATCATTAGCGATGTTGTCGAAACCACGCTGCAAATAGGTACAACGACTCAGCAATCCAGAGTGGCGGCCCAGCAAACGAGAAGCAGTAGCGATGCGCAATTTAAAGAGGTCGATTTGGTTGCAACCGCATCTGAAGAGATGACTCAAACTGCAAGCCTTGTGGTGCAAAACGCGGAAGTGGCAGTCAGAGCTGCGGAAAAAGCTAATGAAGTGGCGGCGAGTGGACAGAGCGTGATTGAGCAGTCTCAAGCTGAAATGATTCGACTAGTGGATCGTATGACTGCGGCGGTACCAGTGGTTGAAGAGTTGGCGTCCAACAATGCTAATATCACTGAAATTCTTTCGGTCATAGAGGGGATTTCGGAGCAGACTAACTTACTTGCTTTGAATGCGGCGATTGAAGCAGCTAGGGCCGGTGAGCAAGGACGTGGATTTGCTGTGGTTGCTGATGAGGTGCGTAACTTAGCCAGTCGGACTCAGGAATCTGTGGGTGAAATTCGTCAAGTGATTGAGAACGTGCAAAATGGTACGCGAGATGTTGTTCAGGCAATACAAGATGGTAATGACTTGGCCAATGACTCGGCAGCTCAGGTCCAAAATGCCGCGGCAGAGCTAAGTCAGATCTTCGAGGCGATTGCGTCAATCAACGATATGAACTCGCAGATCGTGAAAGCCGCAGAAGAGCAGCAATCTGTTTCCGCGGAAGTTAATCAGAATGTGAGTAATATTCGTGATTTGAGTGCTCAGATCTTAACCCAAGCGGAAGAATCTGAGATGGTCAGTTCGCAGATTGGTGAGCTCTCTTCTAAGCAGCAATCACTCGTAGAGCAGTTTAAAGTCTAACTTTGTGAGTTAAGCTACCCTAATACAACAAGGGCTTCGAAATATCGAAGCCCTTGTTTGTTTTTAATGAGTGAGGCAACTTAATCGAAATACCAGTAGCCTTTATTGACAAGCTTAGTAAGTAGAGCGATAGATTCACTAACCTCAGAGTTATCGCAACAGTCGATTGCCACTGCATCTTGGTCACACAAAGCTTGCGCCAATTTTGCATTTGGGACATCGAAGGTTTCCCCATTAATGTAAATAGTGCTTAGTTGACCTTGATGATACAGCGCTCGCAGCCCAGATACTTTTCTTAGCATCCCACCTGAACGTAAATATTCGCTCACTTCAACGCTGCACAGTTCCTCTTCTGGCTCGACAATATCAAGCTGGTGGCGAGACTGGCTCAGCATCGCGCCCATAAACGCTTGAATGTCTTTCTCGGAGTTCAGTGCCGCTTTTAGCATATCGGTAAGCTTGGTAAGATCTTGATTGAGTAACTCGCCATTGTTCGTTTGTGTTGACTGTTCTGGGTTATGCAGGTGAACGTCACCAATATCATGAGCCAGTACGTAATCGGCAAAGTTACTCAGTAATTCTTGTTCTTTTGGTGAACGAAAACCAATTGAGTAACTCATGCTAGGTTCTAGCGTGTTACCTTCATGAGGAAAACCTGGTGGAATGTAAAGAATGTCCCCAGGCTCGAGTACCTCATCAATAATAGGCTCAAAGCCTTCAATTTGTCTTAACGCGCCCGCTTGAATGGACTCTTTGTATTGCCCTTTATCGATGTCGCCAACTCGCCAGCGACGCTTACCGCTACCTTGGATAATAAATACATCATATTGATCGATGTGCGGGCCGACGCCACCTTCAGGGGCAGAAAAGCAAACCATTAGATCGTCAAATAACCATTGAGGCAGTTGTTTAAATGCGTCAACCAATTCAGCAGAGCCTAAATGCCAGTGGTTACAGGCTTGGACAATTAGCTGCCAGTGGGATTCGTCCAACGATTCGAAGTGAGATTCTGGCAGTGGACCATGAGTCGCTGACCACTGATTGTGTTTATTCGAAATAAAGCGTGAGTCGATCTCTTCTTCCATCGCCAAGCCCGCAAGCTCGTCTGGTGAAATCGGGTCAATAAAGTCAGTAAATCCAGCTTTGATTACGGTTGGCTTTTTGTGCCAATGTTCAGCCAGAAAAGCGTTCATATCAAAACTTAGTTGGTACATGGCTGCTCCAGCTTGCGCTCTAGATCAGACTGAACAATTTTTAATGCTTCAAGCGCGACTTTAGGATCGACTTCGTTGCTTTCGAATAGATAAATAAGGTCAACGGCGAGTTTGATCTCGTCAGGTGCTTGATCTAAGCCTGAGTTAGATGAAGACATTATTGGTTTCTCTCTCGGTAGGTGATCTGCTTTTCAATTTTAAGCTTGGCTTCTTGGCAGCGCTTGAGACGTTGCTCTGTGGTAAGAAGATCTTGTTGAGCAGCTTGCTGCTGAAATGGCGGAGCGTATTGCAGAGCTAACTCTTTATCGCGAACCATTTCCATTAAGCGGCGCTCCCAATCTTGGTGTTGGGACAAGTGTTGATAAAGCTCGTTAATCGGCTTTTGAAAGTAGCTTTTATGCTTAGGTTCGTTTTTGCGAATCTTGGTCGTCGCTAGCTCGCGTTGTATCGCACTGACCTGGGCGAAAAGACGCTCAGTGAGATATTCCGCGCGCATGGCTGTAAGCTTGCCTGCTTCTTCTTCTCTGATGATCGATTGTAGAGTCGATTGGGTCTCTTTCACACATGGGACCAACAGTTTCGCTTTACACTGGAAAAGTCTCTCGTCAAAAAGTGCAAGGTGATGCTCGCCTCGCTGTCTGTCGAGGCTAGCTGCTTGAACTGCGAGCTCTTCTAGAGTTGATTTTAGCTGGTGTATTTTGCTCATGGTCGACGCCTTACAAATTTACAAACCATGCTTCATAAGCAAGTTTGACCGCGAGAATGCTGACTACAGTAACAAAGACAGGGCGAATGAACTTAGCGCCAAACTTGATTGCTGAGTGAGCCCCGACAAATGCCCCAGCCATTAAGCAAACTCCCATCGTTAAGCCTAGTACCCAATCAATGTGGCCTAAAATGGCAAAGGTAACTAAAGAAGTAAAGTTACTGGTAAAGTTCATTGCCTTAGCAAGGCCAGATGCTAACAAGATGTTAAGTCGGTATAGTGCCATTGAACTTACGGTCCAAAATGCGCCGGTTCCTGGCCCCGCAACACCATCATAAAAGCCAAGGGTTAATCCTTGGGCGTATTGCTTTTTCTTAAATGTCGGACATGGATCTGGTGTTTCGTTGTTTACCTGACTCGGCGTTTTATGCCAAATGGTGTAGATAGCGGCAGCGAGAATCACGAGTGGCAAAATCTTTTCTAGCCACTCAGTGCTGATTAAGTCGACAAACAAGGTACCTAAAATCGCCCCAGTTAAAGTGGCTACAAAAGCACGCCCCCAACACTCAGGTTTAAACAATTTCTTGCGATAATAGGTGAATGCCGCCGTTGATGAGGCAAAGGTAGCTGCAAGTTTGTTTGTACCTAAGGCAATATGCGGCGGTAGGCCTAATGACAATAGGGTAGGGACGGTGAGCATTCCGCCACCTCCTGCTACCGCATCGATAAATCCAGCAAGAAAGGCGACAAGTGCCAACACCAACAACATGGTTGGCTCTAAAAATTCCATATAATGATTCTTCTTATATCTAGGGCGAAGATTATTCTATTACTCGTTTAAAAGGCGGTAGTGAGTCGAGTAGAGCACTACCATAGCGCTTGGTCACCACGCGGCGATCAAGGATGATGACTTTACCAGAATCTCGTTCTTTACGCAGCAAACGCCCCACCGACTGAATCAGCTTTTTGCTCGCTTCCGGGACCGTGATCTGCATGAAAGGGTTGCCGCCTCGATTTTCGATATACTCGGCGTGAGCTCTCTCAACCGGCGATGTTGGAACGGCGAAAGGAATTTTGGTTACGATGAGATTCTCAAGCAGTTCACCTGGCAAGTCGAGTCCTTCAGAAAAGCTACCCGTTCCAAAAAGAATGCTGGTTTTCTGGCACTGAACAAGGGTTTTATGTTTTTTTAGGATCTCTGAGCGAGATTCTTGCCCTTGAACTTGTAATGCCCAGCCGTTTTTAACGAAATCTGTTGAAAGCGCTTCCGCAACTTGATTCATCTGCCAATAGGATGAGAATAAAACTAAGTTGGCCTTCTTGTCTTCAATTAGGTTAGGCAATCTTTCAATAAGATATTCCGTAAACTGCGGTGCTTGCGGTTCGTACTTCATTTTTGGCACATGCAGCTCAGCTTGGTTTTGATAGTCAAATGGGGAAGCGAGCGCTAAGAAGCGTACACCATCATCGGGCTTTTCACTGATCCCAGCTTGGCGACAGAAAAAGCTGAATGAATTTAATGCTCTCATTGTTGCCGAAGTAAGCACGGCTCCAACGCAGCGACTCCAAAGTTGTTGGTCTAGTTGCCAGCCCACCTCAAGTGGTGAGACATTGACGATAAAGTCACCTTCTCGCTCTGGGTTAACTTCAAGCCAACGTGCTAGAGGGGCGCCTTTCTCTCGCGTCGGTTCTGCCATTAGATTCCAGACTTGTGCAAGGTTATCCATACGTTGGATATAAAAGCCAAGCTCAGCCAAAGCAGGTTCAGCCAGCCTGTTTGCTAGCTCTCCATCTTTAACTCGTTCTGCTATTAAGTCCGCAACTTTTGCGACCGCTTGAGCGCCTTTTTGTGACAGCTTCTTGAGTTCTTTTGACTCTTCTTCAAGCCAACTCGGTAGTTCACCGTTTTCGAATCGATAGATGTTCTCTTCAAAATGAGCTGGGTCAAACCGAGTCGCTAATTGAGATAAAGAGGGAATCAACTGCTGTACTGAGTCTTGCAACTCATTGCGAAAACGAGAGACACGCTTTTCATCTGCCATGTTGGCAAACTTAGTTACAGATTGGTTGAGTCGCTCTAACCAAGTTGCGGCCCCTTTTAAGCTTGCGGCTGCTGATGAGTGGTCACGCGCTACATGAGGCAGGTGATGCGCTTCATCAAAAACATAAATCGTATTCTCTGGCTCTGGCAGTATAACGCCACCGCCAAGGTCAGCGTCTGCCATCACTAGGCTATGGTTAGCAATGATGACGTCGGTTTTATCTAGTTCTGAGCGCGCTTTTTGAAACGGACAGTCGCGATGTGCTGGCATGCTGTTATTGCAGCTATGTTTGTCGCTGACAATGAGTTGCCATATTTCATCTTTGATAGGTTTGGGCCAGGAGTCGCGGTCACCATCCCACTTACCTTGAGCAAGGGACTTATACATAGTTTCAAGTAACTCAAGGTCTTTTTTCTTGGGTTTAGTTTCAAACATCGCCAGCTGTCCACCATCAACACCGCTCGCAGAGGCAAGTTTTTCAGCGCAGCAATAACGCTGACGTCCTTTTGCTAATATAAAAGAGAACTCGCGATCCGTTAGCCTTCTATATAGAGGGAGATCTTTATTGACCAACTGTTCCTGCAGAGCAACCGTCGCAGTCGAGATAACCACTTTGCGATTGTTGAGCACAGCAACCGGGATGACACCCATTAAATAGGAAAGAGATTTACCAATTCCGGTCCCTGCTTCAGCCACAATCATGCGATTTGATTTGTGATATTCGCCACAAAGTGTCTTGGCGATTTCCGCAACGAGATAATTTTGTGCTCGACGAGGTACAAAGTTTTCTAGCTGAGATTGGAGGTTTTGATAACTATGGCGGATAGAGTGCTGGATTTTACTGGTAATCATACTGTGACCTATATGGCGAGTCACGCATCATAGCACACTTTGCTAAACACCACTCAGTTCACGAAATAGAATCCTTAATCACAAAATGTGGATCTTGTTCACAAAAAAAAACTGAACCTTCAAGCACTTACAATTAATTCTAAATTCAAAAAATATATCTCGCTACAATTGGGTATCTTGTAGTTATAAGTTCTTATAATTATGTTTATTAACGATACTTGTGGTTGTTTATTCTGATTTGATGTTTTCGGATTAACTTAAGCAAGGACGCCAAAATGTTATGAAGTCGCTCGAAATTTGGTCATGAAATAATGTAAGATACTGATAAATAATGATATTGTTATTTCTTTCCAAATCTCTTTAGAAAATTTGACACGCCGAATAATCTTTTGCAATCTAGACCTCGAAATTTAGTGGCGGTGATATCTAGCCCACAGAGGCAAGAATCATCATCAAAAAACATAAAGGGAACCGGATAAGGATTTCCCATTCTATAGAAAAGGCAGTGGATTATTATGAAAAAGACTCTAGTAGCTCTTTCAGTTTTAGCAGCAGCAACATCAGCTCAAGCAGCTGAGATTTACAATACAGACGGTTCTTCTCTGGAAGTGACAGGTCGTGCTTTTGCTATCGTTGAAACCAAAAAGACAGAAGCAACTGGTACTGATACAGATGTACACGCTTACGATTCTCGTCTAGGTTTTAATGTTCGTCATCAAGTAACTGAAGGCGTAGCAGCGGTTGGTAAATTTGAATTCCAACTTAAAGAAGATAATGAGTTTGCTCTAGAAAATCGTGATGTTTACGCTGGCCTAGATTTTACTGATATTGCAACAGTAACATTCGGTCGCCAAGCAACCTCTTTTGATGACCTAGCATACCGCGGTGGTTTCGATGAATACTACGGTTACTCTCAAGATCTAGCAGATAAAGGTCGAGCAAATGGTCTTGTTAAAGTAACAACAGCTAACCTAAATGGTCTAGTAGCTTCTCTATCTTACCAATTCAAGGAAGCAGAGAAAGGTAAAGATGTAACTGGTCTTACTGCTGCTGCATCTTATGATACTGATTTCGGCCTAGGCTTATCTGCGGGCTTGTATGATTACAAACAATCTGGCAATAAAGATCACGCGACTGGCTACAACGTTGGTGCAAGTTACGCATTTGGTGATGCTAAAGTCGGCGCTGACTTCGCTACTGAAGATAGATTTGATAAGTCATCAGCTGATGCATACCGCTTAGGTGGTGAATACAATCTAGACGCATACCGTCTATACGCTGGTTACGGTGCGGTAGCAGCTAAAGATGATAGCGGTGTTAAGAGTGATTCTGATGGTTTCTACGCTGGTGTAGCTTACGCATTCGGCGCAAACACAACACTATTCGTTGAAGGTGCTAGCTACGACAAAGAAGGTAAGGCAAGTGACGAAGATATGCTAGCTTTAGGTATCAACGTAAACTTCTAATAAGTAGTTAATAAAGTTATATTAAGAGTCGCCTTTAGGCGACTCTTTTTTTAGTTTTATCTAAAGTGTCAATATTTGAAGGTATAATTATGAAGTTTTTATTAATTATAGTTACAGTGTTAGTTTCATTTTCAACATTAGCTAATAACTTAGAAGTTACATCGGGTGTTGAAGTATTAGCTGTAAATGGGCTTAAGGTAAAAGCTAGCGATTCTTACAAAATAAATAAAGGCTTCAACCAACTAGTCGTTCGTATGTCAAAACGAATAACGAATGGTAGTAACAGAAAACTTTTTATTTCTAAGCCTTATATCATCACATTTACTACGAATAGCAATGTTCTAATCGAGCCTCCTAAGGTTTTGAATTACTCAGATGCTGAACAAAAATTTCGTCATGATCCAAAGTGGCAAATTTCCCAAAATAATACTCCTTTAGTTTATGAGTCTAATTTTCTTCCTGGGAAAGAGGGTTTCATGCCTTATTTACAGTTAGAAGAACTTATTTCTGAATACAATGATGTAAACGGCATTGTATTGTCAGCAGATATTGATACGCCAGCAGGTAAACTGAAAAAAGCTGAAAAAGTAAGAAATGAAGAAGTCGTTAAGCAATTAAAGTTGTGGTACAGCAAAGCAGATAAGTCTCAAAGAGATGAATTTCGTCGTTGGTCTGCTCAGCAAGACTGATATATCTCTAATAGAGATACGGCTTCCAAACGGAAGCCTTTTGTATTCGTTGCGTGCCTTATTGGAAGCAAGTGGGATCTTGTAATGCGATTTCGATAGCGCCCACTAATTTCTCTACATGCTCTGATTCGCTAATAAATGGTGGCATCATATAAATCAGCTTACCAAATGGGCGAATCCATACCCCTTGCTCAACAAAACGGGCTTGAATCGCTTCCATATTAACGGGCGTTTTAGCTTCTACTACACCAATGGCACCTAACCAGCGAACATCTTCAACTAAGTCATGTAGCTTTAACTTTGGCAGTAATTCTGCAAATAATGCTTCAATCTGTGATGTTTGCTGTTTCCACTGATTCGTTTCTAATAGTTCCATACTTGCAGTTGCTACCGCACAAGCGAGTGGGTTGCCCATAAAGGTTGGCCCATGCATAAAACAGCCGGCTTCTCCGCCACAGACAGTATGCGCGACTTCGCTTGATGACAGCGTAGCTGATAGTGTCATATAGCCACCTGTTAGAGCCTTACCTACGCAAAGAATATCAGGTTGAATGTCTGCATGTTCGCAGGCAAACATTTTTCCGGTACGGCCAAATCCGGTGGCAATTTCATCTAAGATCAATAGAACGCCAAACTGATCACACAGATCTCTTACACCTTTGAGGAAACTAGGATGGTAGATACGCATACCGCCTGCGCCTTGAACGATAGGCTCTAAGATCACCGCTGCGATCTCTTGATGATGTTGGTTTAGCTTTTGTTTGAAATCATCAAGATCAGAATCATCCCACTCTTGCCAGTAACCAGTTTTAGGTGATTGGGCAAAGATATGCTCGGGAAGAAAACCTTTGTATAAAGAGTGCATTGAGTTGTCAGGATCAGTGACCGACATCGCCGCAAAGGTGTCGCCGTGGTAACCATCTCTTAAGGTAAGAAATTTCGGCCTTGATTGCCCTTTGGCATGCCAGTATTGCAAGGCCATCTTTAAACTTACTTCTACAGCGACCGAGCCTGAATCGGCCAAAAATACATGTTGAAGATTATTTGGTGCGAGTGATAGCAGCTTTTTGCATAAATTAATCGCAGGTTCGTGCGTAATACCACCAAACATTACATGAGACATCTTATCGATTTGGCTGTGAGCGGCTTGGTTAAGGTGCAGGTGATTATAGCCATGAATCGCTGACCACCATGAGGACATACCATCAACAAGCTGTTTGCCATCTTCTAATTCAAGCATTACTCCCTGAGCAGAGCTTACTGGATAGCAGGTCAGAGGTGTCAATGTCGATGTGTAAGGATGCCATATATGACGGCGATCGAAAGCGAGATCCATGTTCAATTCCTAAAATTAAAATGGTCAACTAATAACCATATGTAAACTTTTAATTTTTTGTTGTGTTGACAGTCTACATTGTGTCAGTAGACTAGCCAAGTAATCAAACCAACAATAAATGAAAGGAAAGCACGTGGAAGTACGTCACAACTGGACTGTTGCCGAAGTTCGAGAGCTTATGGAGAAACCATTTATGGATCTTCTGTTCGAAGCGCAAATGGTTCATCGTCAATACCAGCAACACAACCATGTACAAGTGAGTACGTTACTCTCCATCAAAACCGGTGCTTGTCCTGAGGATTGTAAATATTGCCCTCAGAGCGCACGTTACACCACCGACATTGAAAAAGAGCGCTTAATGGAAGTCGAGCGTGTTCTCGATGCGGCACAAAAGGCCAAAAACGCAGGTTCAACTCGCTTCTGTATGGGCGCCGCGTGGAAAAATCCAAAAGAGCGCGATATGCCGCACCTGACCGACATGATCAAAGGTGTGAAAGACATGGGCTTGGAAACATGTATGACACTCGGCATGTTGACGCCAGAGCAGGCTAGCTCTTTGGCAGACGCTGGTTTGGATTACTACAACCATAACTTAGATACGTCGCCAGAATTCTATGGCAGCATTATTACCACGCGTACTTACCAAGACCGACTAGATACCTTATCTCACGTTAGAGACGCAGGTATGAAGATCTGTTCTGGCGGTATCATTGGCATGGGCGAAAGCACCAATGATCGCGCTGGATTGTTTGTTGAATTGGCCAACTTACCAACTCACCCTGAAAGTGTGCCAATTAATATGCTTGTTAAAGTGAAAGGTACGCCACTTGAAGAGGTGGATGATGTTGAACCGTTCGACTTCATTCGTCTGATCGCCGTTGCTCGTATCATGATGCCAATGTCCGCTGTTCGACTTTCTGCTGGCCGTGAAGATATGAATGAGCAGATGCAGGCGTTGTGTTTTATGGCAGGTGCAAACTCGGTTTTTTACGGTTGCAAGCTACTAACCACGCCAAACCCATCTGAAGATAAAGATATGCAGTTATTTAATAAGTTGGGTATCAACAGCCAAGAAGTTTCCCAAAAACCTGACGAGATAGAAGAAAATGATCTGCTTGACCGTGTAATAGAGCGCGTCGTAGCAAGACCAGCGAAAGATGACCTGTTCTACGATGCCAGCGTTTAATACTCGTATCCAGCAAGCCCTTGCCCAAAGACGTGAGCAAGGGCTTAGTCGCTCAATTCGTATTATTGATGACGGTAACTCAGCTCAGTTGAAAAACGACACCGCTGAATATATCAATTTCTCTAGTAACGACTATCTTGGGTTGGCATCTGATAAGACTTTGACCAACGCATGGCAGAAAGGGTTAGACAAGTATGGTAATGGCAGTGGGGCTTCGCCACTTGTCATCGGCTTCTCATCGGCTCATCAGCACTTTGAAGAGACGCTTTGTGACTGGCTTGGCTTCGATCGCGCGATACTATTTAGTTCCGGGTTTTCTGCAAACCAAGCGTTGCTTTTTTCTTTGCTTGAAAAAGACGATCTATTACTGCAAGACAAGCTTAATCATGCTTCGCTGATGGAAGCGGGAATGCTCTCTCCAGCAATGATGAAACGGTTCCGTCACAACGACGTTAATCATTTAGCCAGTTTGATGACTGACAATGCCTTGGTGGTGACTGAAGGCGTATTTAGCATGGATGGGGATCTGGCTCCGCTTGCCGATATTAACTCTGTCACTGAAGGCAAAGGCTGGCTCGCAGTGGATGATGCGCACGGTATTGGCGTATTGGGTAAGCGAGGGCAGGGAAGTTGCGCTGTCGCTGGCATTCAGCCAGAAATTTTGGTGGTAACGTTTGGTAAGGCGTTTGGTCTATCTGGCGCCGCCATTATGTGTAGCGAACAAGTCGGAGACTACCTGACACAGTTTGCCCGTCATCACGTTTACTCGACTGCAATACCACCTTCTCAAGCGGTTGCTTTGTCTCACGCGGCTTCAATGATTCAAACGCAGCAATGGCGTAGGGACAAGTTGGCAGAGCTTAGTGAGTACTATCACCATCTACTTTCCGATATTGAAGGCTACCAAACGACGGATACACCTATTAAGCCCTTCATTATTGGCAGTGCGGATAAAGCCGTTGCAGTAGCGGAGCAATTAAAATCAGCAGGCATTTGGTTGACAGCAATTCGTCCTCCTACTGTACCAAACGGTAGTGCTAGGCTAAGGATTACGCTTACTGCGGAGCACCAATTTCACCATATAGATAAGTTAGCTGAACAGCTAAAGCAAGCGGTAAAGGGTGAGTAAATGGAACAAGCGATATTGATGGACCCACCTGCTGAGGTTAATAAAGAGGCCATTGCGGAAGCGTTTGGTCGTGCGGCAACAAGTTACGATAAACATGCTGCCTTTCAACGTGATGTCGGTGAGCGCCTACTAGCCAAAATGCCGCTGAATCTAACAGGTAAAACTGTACTGGATGTGGGCTGTGGCACCGGTTATTTTTCTTTAGAACTACTAAAACGCGGCGCGCATGTTATCTGTTTGGATTTGTCTGAGCAGATGCTTGAAGCGGCCCATATGCGTTGCGGAAGTGATGGTGTGACCTATCGACAGGGTGATGCAGAGCAACTCCCGTTTGAGAACAATAGCGTTGACTATGTATTTTCAAGTTTGGCACTTCAGTGGTGTTTGGATTTGTCAGTGCCACTGCGTGAGATAAAGCGCGTGCTTAAATCGCAAGGCCGAGCTTATCTTTCCACTTTGCTAGACGGGTCACTCGATGAGCTTAAACAATCGTGGGCCAAAATTGATTCATATCAACACGTCAATGAGTTTATCTCAATCAATCAGGTAAAAATTGCGTTAGCGCAATCTGATTGCCATGAGCATCAACTAGACTTGGCGGCCATTACGGTGTGGTACGACACTGCTTTTGCTCTGATGCGCGATTTAAAGGGCATTGGTGCAACGCATGTCGATGGTAGGGCAAACGGCCTTACCAGTCGAAGAGCTTTAATACGAGTAGAGCAAGAGTATCAAGCCTATCGAAATCATCAGGGTCTTCTACCTGCAACATATCAGGTCTGTTTAGGGGTTATTCATCTATGATTGATGCATTTTTTATTGCGGGTACGGATACCGATGTTGGAAAAACAGTTGCTTCGAAAGCGATATTAAACGCGTTAGCAGAGCAAGGTTTAAAGACAATTGGCTACAAGCCAGTTGCCGCTGGCAGTGATAAGACTGTCGAAGGTTTTAGAAATTCAGACGCGCTCTATTTACAGAAAGCGGCTACAGTCGACGTTGCGTATGACGATGTCAATCCATATGCATTAGAGCTGCCAGCGTCACCGCATATTGCCGCAGTGCGCGAGAATGTCGAAATTGAGTACTCAATCCTGAGTGACAAACTGGCGCAGCATAAGCAAAACTCTGACATTGTGTTAGTGGAAGGTGCTGGCGGTTGGCGAGTACCTGTTTCAAGTACAGACTGCCTATCAAGTTGGGTTCAACAAGAAAAGCTACCAGTGGTGCTTGTTGTTGGTATCAAATTGGGCTGTCTGAGCCATGCTATGTTGACGTTGGATGCAATTAAAGCCGATGGACTTGAGGTGATTGGATGGGTCGCAAACCGAGTCAATCCGGGAACTGAGCATTACGCAGAGATTATCGAAATGCTTGAGCAGAAAATTGATGCGCCGAAGGTTGGCGAGATTCCTTACGTACCTTCGGTGAAGCGTCAGGGGCTCGCGAAATACATAGACGTTTCTCCGCTCCTAAATAGAGACAAGTAAAAAGTAAAACGGCTGCCAAATGGGCAGCCGTTTTTAATAAATTGTGCAAATTACTTGTCGTGGTTAAGACCCATCAGCGCAGATTGCGTTTCAATGATTCGCTTTTGCGTTTTATCTTCCGAAGAAATACCTAACTGCTTTTTCGCTTCTTCTTCAGAAAGCCCTAAGTGACAGCACAACAGATCAATAGCCATTTGATAGTCGTTAGTTTCAACCATGATTCGCTTCCTTTGTTCCATGGATTCTCTTATCTACCCTAAATCTAGCATGTCTGAATTGTTCGGCAATACTACCAAAGTCTAACTCCGTCTCTTTGAGTGTTAGGCTGGAATAAGTTTGCGCGAATGGAATTGATTAGTTTGATAAAAATAATGAATATAGAAATCAAATGTTTCAATTTGCTGCTTAACCTTGTAATTAAAAGGAATAAACTATATCTATAGGGTTAAGAACAAGCTAGAGAGCAAATCTCTAGCAATAATAAAATGCTTCCGTTTTTTGGAGAAAAGTAATGAAGCGAGTAATGTTATTTCTTGCAACCAACTTAGCTGTTGTTCTGGTACTAAGCGTTGTGCTGAATATTGTTTACGCAACGACAGGCATGCAACCAGGTAGCTTGTCAGGTTTGTTAGTCATGGCTGCTGTGTTTGGTTTTGGTGGTTCATTTATCTCTTTGATGATGTCAAAGGGGATGGCACTGCGTTCTGTGGGCGGTATGGTTATTGAAAGCCCACGCAATGAAACTGAGCATTGGCTACTAGAGACGGTTCGCCGTCAATCAGAGCAAGTTGGTATTGGTATGCCAACCGTTGCTATTTATGACTCAGCGGATATCAACGCGTTTGCGACCGGTGCTAAGCGTAATGACTCTCTTGTCGCTGTATCGACGGGTCTACTACACAATATGACACGTGATGAAGCAGAGGCGGTTCTAGCGCATGAAGTGAGTCATATCGCCAATGGTGACATGGTAACCATGACATTAATGCAAGGTGTGGTGAACACGTTTGTTATCTTCCTATCGCGTTCTATCGCCAACATCGTTTCGTCAAACAGTGACGAGGAAGAAGGTGGTAGCAACATGATGGTTTACTTTGGTGTCAGTATGGTACTTGAGTTGGTGTTCGGCTTCCTAGCAAGCTTTATCACCATGTGGTACAGCCGCCATCGCGAGTTTCATGCTGATGCTGGTGCGGCACAGCTAGTAGGTAAGCATAAGATGATTGCCGCGTTAGAGCGTTTAAAAATGAGTCAGGAATCCCAGCTAGAGGGTTCAATGATGGCGTTTGGTATTAATGGCAAGCAGTCACTGACTGAGCTATTAATGAGCCACCCACCGTTAGATAAGCGTATTACCGCACTACGTAATTCGTAACAAATTTTCACTATTTTATTGAAAAGGCTTGGTTTATAACCAAGCCTTTTTTGATCTATTCTTTTATTAGCTTCGTACAAAATCTAAAAATTGGAAGTTACAGAAATGGGCATGAGCTTGCTTATTGCTAAGTTAACGCTGAGGGAGAATAGATGGATGTTCAAACAGTAGGGCAGTTATACCAACAGCTGAATAAAACCAACTTGCACATTCTTTCAGATGTTTACCACCAAGAGGTAATATTTGAAGATGCGGCGCATAGATTGGAAGGTTGGCCTGCACTAGAAAATTATTTTGAAACCTTGTATGCCAACGTTAAGCGGTGCGACTTTGAAATTCAGGATCACCAGCAATCGGGTGATACGGGATTTTTGACTTGGGTAATGTGCCTAGAACACCCGAAACTTTCTAAGGGTAATGTCATCTACGTAAATGGGGTCAGTCACTTAAAGTTCAGCCAAGGTAGGGTCATTTACCATCGTGATTATTTCGACTTAGGTGAGATGTTGTATGAGAACTTACCGCTGCTTGGCTCGGTTATAAAAACAATCAAGCAGAGGCTAGGCCAATGAATGGCGTTTTGATCACCGGTGCCACATCAGGGATAGGTCTCCAATTAGCTAAGGATTATGCGTCATCGGGTGTCGCGGTGATAGCGTGTGGTCGTAACCAATCGGTTCTTCAACAACTTTCTTCGGATTACCCTAATCTAACTTCGATTATCTTTGATCTGACTGACCTAGAGCAGACGAACAATGCGCTTAATTCTCTTCCGTTCATCCCACAATTATGGATTTTCAACGCCGGTGATTGTGAGTACATGGAAGACGGTATGGTAGATGCCAGTTTGATGAAACGGGTATTCGACATTAATGTTATTGGCCTGTCCAATGTGATTCAAGCGAGTCAAGAGTATTATCAAGCCGGTCACCAAATTGGCATTGTTGGTTCTATCGCCAGTGAGGTAGCTTTGCCTAGAGCGGAGGCTTATGGCGCTTCCAAAGCCGCAGTCAGTTATCTTGCGCGTACATTACAGGTCGATTTAAAACCCAAGAATATTGATGTGTCTGTTATTTATCCGGGTTTCGTCAAAACGCCACTTACAGATAAAAACACCTTTGAGATGCCGATGCTGATATCCGTAGAGCGCGCGTCTCGTGAAATTCGTCAGGGTCTTGCAAAGAAGCAGGCTCATATTTACTTCCCGAAAAAATTCACCTCCCTACTAAGAGTCATCGGTTTACTGCCTTATCGTTGGCAAAATGCCATCACATCCAAGTTCTTAGTTCAGGGTTAGAGGAGTTTTCATGAAAATAGCAATAATTGGTACCGGGATTTCTGGATTGACGTGTGGTTACTACTTACACCGTCAACACGATATTACTTTATACGAAGCCAATGATTATATTGGCGGCCACACGGCGACGGTTGACGTTGAAGTCGAGGGCAAAAACTACGCGGTTGATACTGGCTTTATCGTATATAACGACAGGACTTACCCAAATTTCATCACATTGATGGATGAAATTGGTGTAGAAGGTCAACCGAGTCAAATGAGTTTTAGCGTTAGAAACGACAGTAACGGACTCGAATACAATGGTCATACAATCTCGACGCTTTTCGCTCAACGCAGAAATTGGTTTAATCCGAAATTTTACGCTTTTATCCTCGAGATCTTACGTTTTAACCGAATGGTCAAAGAGATAGCGAGTGAAGACAAACAAGGGAAGTCAACACTTGGGGATTTCTTAGTCCGACATAAGTTCAGCGACTATTTTTGTGATAACTACATCTTGCCGATGGGAGCGGCGATTTGGTCTTCCACACTGGCGGATATGCGTGCTTTCCCGCTCCAGTTTTTTGCTCGGTTCTTCCTTAATCATGGCTTGTTGGACATTACCAACAGACCTCAATGGTATGTGATTAAAGGCGGATCAAGAGAGTATATTCCAGCACTCACGAAAGGCTTTTCAGACCGAATCAGGCTTAGCACTCCGGTTGAGTCTGTTCATCGCGATTCTGCAGGCGTCATCGTACGCGCTAATGGAGAGGTTGAGCGTTTTGACCAAGTCATTTTTGCTTGTCATAGTGACCAAGCGAAAAAGCTTTTGCATGATGCGAGCACAGCAGAAAGTAACATTTTAAAAGGACTCGCCTATCAGGCTAATGAGGTTATCCTCCACACTGATGAGCAATTGCTACCGAAACGAAAAGCGGCTTGGGCTTCTTGGAACTATTGGCTAGATGGTTCTTCTTCAGAGCAATCGCGAGCACCAACGCTGACTTATAATATGAACATCCTTCAGCATATAGAGGCACCTTGTACATTTTGTGTTTCGCTCAATAGTAGTGCTCAGATAGACCCTGGCCAAGTTCTTAAGCGATTTGTTTATCATCACCCCGTATTTAATCAGGAAACAATCAATGCTCAGACTAGGCGTGGTGAGATCAATGGAGTAAGCAAAACGTGGTTTTGTGGCGCTTATTGGTACAACGGCTTTCACGAAGATGGCGTTCGCAGTGCTTTGGATGTTGTTCGAGGGATCGACAGTTTGGAACACAGCTCAAAGGGTGTCGCATAAATGAATAGCGCGTTATTGGTTGGCGTAGTTAGGCACCGACGTTTTACGCCTGTAAAACACAGTTTGAGCTACCCCTTATTTATGCCATGCATTGACTTAGATGAGATTCCCAAGCTCGAAAAAAGTGTTTGGGGGTTTGGGTCAAAGTGGTGGCATTGGGCACGATTCAAACGTCAGGACTATTTAGGTGAAGGGGACTTAAAACAGGCGGTGTTTGATAAGGTCTGTGAGCTAACGGGTGAAAAAATATCGGGTCGAGTAGAAGCGGTCGTCCATCTGCGTTATCTCGGTATCTATTTTAGCCCGGTGAATTTCTTTTACGTTTACGATGAAGAGGGGCGATGGCGTTATCTTTTAGCTGAGGTGAGTAATACACCGTGGAATGAACGTCATTACTACGCTTTGGACGCGACCGATGAGTCGACTTGGCGGCACAATAAAGGGTTTCATGTCTCTCCTTTCAACCCTATAGCTCAGCAATATCAATGGAAACTGAAACCGCTAGAGAGGTTACTCTCCATTCATTTAGAGTGTCATCGTGACTCGAAAGAGTTCGACGCAACCTTAAAAATGCACAAATATCCATTTAGCTCTAAAGTATTAGTTAAGCATTTGATCTTTACACCAGTAATGGCAGTAAAAGTCACTACAGGTATTTATTGGCATGCGCTGAAATTGTGGGTTAAAGGTGCGCCTTTCTACCCCCACCCCAAATATAGCGACCATGATCCTAAATCCGGACATAGAAAAATAACAAGGACTCGATGAGATGATGAATACACAGACATTGCCGCTACCGACCCAACTGACACACGTTCAAAAAAGTGCTCGAAGCATCGCCTTTTCTTGCCTTTGTAAACTTAGCGTAGGCTCGTTAACGGTTGTAGAGACATTTCATGAAGAATCTTCAACTCAAGTTCGAGAGCTTTTTGGTCAGCCTCACGATGACAAACCGAGTGCACTGATTGAAGTGAAAAATCCAGCATTTTATGCTCGTTTGCTTAAGGGCGGCAGCATCGCAGCTGGAGAGGCGTATATGGATGGTTGGTGGGATAGCCCAGATCTGACGGCGTTAATGGAGCTTATGGCTCTTAACATCTCGGCTCTGGATTCGATTGAAAGCCGTTCAAGCTTCCTTTCTAAAATAGCGTATCAAGTGAGTCACTGGATGAACCGAAACACAGTGACGAACTCGGCTAAAAACATTGAAGCGCACTATGACCTCAGTAACAGCTTATATCAAACCTTTCTCGATGATCGCATGCTTTACTCATCGGCACTGTTTGAATCGCCGACTGACACCTTAGAGCAAGCCCAAATTAACAAAATGGAAAGACTGTGCCAGCAACTGAAACTCACGGAGAATGACCATGTGATTGAAATTGGTACGGGGTGGGGCGCGATGGCGATTTACATGGCAGAGCAGTATGGATGCCAAGTCACCACGACAACAATATCTGAACAACAGCACCAGTATGCTAAGCATCGCATCGAAGAGAAAGGATTATCGGATAAAATAACCTTGCTCAAACAAGATTATCGATTGCTTGAAGGAGAATACGACAAACTGGTCTCTATTGAAATGATTGAAGCCGTCGGCAAGCAGTATTTAACTTCTTATATCCAAAAGTGTCAGTCGTTGCTCAAATCGGGCGGTCTCATGGCGATACAAGCAATCACCATTGCCGATCAGCGCTATGACTACTATAGCAACAATGTCGACTTCATCCAGAAGTATATCTTTCCTGGAGGCTTTCTCCCTTCGATAACAGCACTGACACAAGTGACGACCAAGCACAGCGATCTCGTGTTGAGAGACTTGTTTGATATTGGTCAGGACTATGCTCAAACCCTAAACCATTGGTATACAAGGTTTAACGCTCAGCTAGAACAGGTGAGCAAGCTGGGGTTTGATGAACGCTTTGTACGCATGTGGAATTACTACTTCTGCTACTGTGAAGGTGGATTCAAAGCAAAATCAATCAGCACGGTACACATGACGTTCCAGCGAGCTTAACTAGTCTAAAGCTGAGAATGAATGCGATGAAAAGATTATTGCTTATCTCAACGTGGTTTCAGGTAATTTGGCTAATGGCTGTGATAGGCAATAGTGAGTGGGTTCACGTTACCGGTTTGTTAGTCATTACTACCTATGTAGTTACCGCTATTTTGGGAGATGTAGCCTGGCTAAAGTTGGCTGTCGTGATGCTTGTTGGCGTCATGCTAGATTACTTCCATATGGCGGTTGGTTGGTTTCAATTTGAACCACAGACCTTCCCAATCTGGCTCGTGTTGTTATGGGCTATCTTTGCGTGGTACGCCTATTTTCTTTCCCCTATATTGAACCAATACCCAGTTGTTCTCGTATCAATGATTGGTGGCACAGCAGGAGCATTGAGCTATGCCGCTGGGGCTAAACTTGGCGCTGTTTCTTTGAGTTTGTCACTTTCCGTAAGTGGTCTGATTCTTTTTGCCGAGTGGTCTATTTTGATTGCATTGATTTTGAAGGTATATGGATATGAAACCACTTCTAATGGCAGGGCTATTAACACTGACGATCAACAGTAGTTACGCCTCAAACAGCGATAACCTGGAATGGAGAAGTTGGGATACGGTAGGTGCGGCCCAATTATCAATGTTATTTTTCGATATCTACGAATCTAAGCTGCTAACCCCCAACGGTCAATATATTGTTGGCAACGACATTACTCCTCATCCATTGGCGCTTTCGATCACGTACCAACGAGATATTAGTCAGCAACAGTTGTTAGATGCGACAGTTGAGCAATGGCAGAAATTGGGCTTCCCAAGCAATGAGATGAATGAGTGGTCTGAAAAGCTCGCGATAATTTTTCCTGATATCGAAGAAGGTCACAACATCACTTATGTCACGAATGGGTCGCGAGGAGATTTTTTTCATTCGGGCTCAAGTTTTTCAGCGGAGCTAATTGGTTCTATTCAAGACGAGAACTTCAACGATGCGTTCTTATCTATTTGGCTTTCACCTGATACGGAATATCCGAAGCTACGTCAGGGCTTACTAGGAAATAACCAATGACACGTAGACTCTTTTCTCTCTTCTCTGTTATTACTCTCACTGTTTTTTTAGTGGGTTGCTCTGCCGATTTGGATGATTACAAAAACAGTGGGCCTAGTTTTGACCTATTTGACTATTTTGAAGGGGAAACCCATGCATGGGGAATGGTGCAAGATTATACCGACATGCAAACTCGCCGATTTGAAGTCGTGATTGTCGGAACGATCAATGACAACCAGATCACCCTAGTAGAGGACTTTATATTCGATGACGGTGAGGAGACTCAGCGTATTTGGGTTATTGATAAATTGGCAAATGGTGAATACATAGGTAAAGCGGAAGACATCATAGGAACAGCACAAGGCAAAGAAGTAGGTAATGCTTTGCAATGGCAGTATGATTTTGAGCTTGTGATGGAAGACTCTAGCGTCGTGGTGTCATTCGATGATTGGATGTATCGTCAGGATGAAACACACCTTTTCAACTTAACAAAGATTAAGAAATTCGGCGTGGAAGTCGGGCAAATAACGCTGTTTTTCCAGAAGCAGTAGAGCGTTACTGGGATATTCAGCCCACAGGCTATGGTCATTCCTTAGATCAACGAAGTTTCGAGTAAGTAATCTCTTTAATTATTCGAAGAGCCTTGGGAGATCCCCAACTCTCTCGTTCCTCGTTCTCGGGGATGACACAAAGACGGATGTCATGTGGTGCGTTATTTCCTAGACTGACGCATGAAGGGTAGGGAATCTTAAAAAGTTATCTAGTTACCATCAGGTATGAAATACAAAAAGGGTTGATGTTTACACATCAACCCTTTTAGTTTCTCGTAGCTCGTAGCTCGTAGCTCGTAGCTCGTAGCTCGTAGCTCGTAGCTCGTAGCTCTTACAGCTTGTCAGTTAGCTCGATTGCTTGACCGATGTAGTTTGCTGGCGTCATCTCTTTCAGACGTGCTTTCTCGTGCTCAGGAAGCTCAAGACCATCGATGAAGTTACGCATTGCTTCACCATCAACACGCTTGCCACGAGTTAGCTCTTTTAGCTTCTCGTAAGGCTTCTCGATACCGTAGCGACGCATTACTGTTTGTACTGGTTCAGCGAGTACCTCCCAGTTCTTGTCTAGTTCAGCTAGTAGCGCTTCACGGTTTACTTCAAGCTTGCTAATACCTTTTAGCGTTGACGTGTAAGCGATGATAGCGTAGCCAACACCAACACCTAGGTTACGTAGAACTGTCGAGTCAGTTAGGTCACGTTGCCAACGAGAAACAGGCAGTTTCTGCGCTAGGTGGCCAAATACAGCGTTTGCTAGACCTAGGTTACCTTCAGAGTTTTCAAAGTCGATTGGGTTAACTTTGTGTGGCATCGTTGAAGAACCAATTTCACCTGCAATAGTCTTCTGTTTAAAGTGACCTAGAGCGATGTAGCCCCATACGTCGCGGTCGAAGTCTATTAGGATTGTGTTGAAACGTGCAACTGCATCGAAAAGCTCTGCGATGTAATCGTGTGGTTCGATTTGAGTTGTATATGGGTTCCAAGTTACGCCTAGAGACTCAGTGATGAACTCTTCAGAGAACTGGTGCCAATCTAGCTCAGGGTAAGCCGATAGGTGAGCGTTGTAGTTACCTACTGCGCCGTTAATTTTACCTAGAATCTCAACGTTAGCGATTTGCTTGTATTGACGTTCCATACGGTACGCAACGTTCGCCATCTCTTTACCCATTGTTGATGGAGAAGCAGGCTGACCGTGTGTACGAGATAGAAGAGGAATGTCGCGGTATTCAACAGCAAGTGCTTTGATAGCGTCGATGATGTTTTTGATTTCAGGAAGAATCACTTCATCACGAGCTTCTTTAAGCATGAGAGCGTGAGAGGTGTTGTTGATGTCTTCTGAAGTACAAGCGAAGTGAATGAATTCGTTCACTGCATCTAGCTCTGGTACGCCAGCCACTTTTTCTTTAAGGAAGTACTCAACAGCCTTAACGTCGTGGTTAGTGGTACGCTCGATTTCTTTGATGCGTGCTGCGTCTTCTTCAGAGAAGTTTGCTGTTAGCTCGTCTAGGAACGCGTTTGCTTCTGCGCTGAATGCAGGAACTTCTTTGATTGCATCTGTAGCTGCAAGCTTCTGTAACCAACGAATTTCAACGATAGAGCGGTACTTTAGTAGGCCAAATTCACTAAAGATGCTGCGAAGTGCAATAGTTTTACTTCCGTAACGACCGTCTACTGGTGAAACAGCAGTCAATGCTGACAGTTCCATGATGTTCTCCTGAAAAATTGAGTTTCGAAATTTTGAGAGCTTTATACCAGTATCCGACCCATTTGTCACGAACATTGCGCAAACGTTTGCGTGGTTGATATGCTGTTGTAAGGAAAGTGTTGTACTGGCATAAACAACAAGCTCGCATCCATGTGCGAGCTTGTAGAGATTATCACATTCTAGCGAGAAGAATCTGCGCTTGTTCGACCATCTTTTTACGGCCGAAAATCAGGTGTCGGCGTTTACCACCAACTTGACGCCACAATACGGCGCTGCGGATACCTGACAGTAGCAGAGCGCGAACTTTATGTTGATTTGATGTTTGTTGCAGCACTGCTGGTGTGCCAGTTACTTGGATACGTGGGCCAACTGGGCTGATAACATCTAAGTAGACACTTGCAAGGTTACTGAGCATTTGCTCGTCAAGTAGCTCAAAGTGCTCAAGCTGACGCTCCAGCATTTGAATACGGTCACCAAGTTGTGACATAGCGTCATTGCGCGTCTGCAATTTACGCTCAAGTGCCATCAAACTGATAATATAACGAGTGACCTCGCTGCCAGACGGTGTGCTATCAATGCCTTTCACCAAACATTCTAGGCCTAACTTTAAATCGATTTCACGACCATAAACCCCCACCGTGTTGTTCGGGTTGGTGTTTAGGATCGCTTTTAAAGAAGTTTCAAACGCGTCAGAGTCACAGTGACCGTTTTTAGCGACTTGTTGAACCAAGGCCACTGCTTGGCAAATTCCAGCAAATGCAATAGTGCGGTCGTAAAGTGTGTTAGCCACGTAATTCTACTCCTGATGGTTACGATTAAATTAGATACGTTCTTCGATGATACCGCCACCTAGGCAGACTTCATCTTTATAGAAAACAGCAGATTGTCCAGGTGTAACAGCAACTTGCGGTTCGTCAAAGATCACTTTGATGTTCTCATCATCAATAGGGATGATAGTACATGGGATATCTGTTTGACGGTAGCGAGTTTTTACAGTGCATTGTAACGGTTCTTTAATCGCTTCACGATCGACCCAATGCAACTGAGAGGCGATAAGCCCCTGAGACTTAAGCATAGGGTGGTCTTTACCTTGTACGGCAATCAAAACATTGCGCTTAAGATCTTTGTCACCAACGAACCATGGGTCTTCGTTACCACCGCCCCCTTTTTGGCCACCAATGTGAAGGCCTTTACGCTGACCAAGAGTGTGGTACATCAGGCCATTGTGTTGGCCGATCACTTTGCCTTCTGGCGTTTCAATATTACCAGGTTGGGCCGGTAGGTAACGACCTAGGAAGTCAGTAAATTTGCGCTCACCGATAAAGCAGATACCGGTAGAGTCTTTTTTCTTCGCGGTGATGAGATCTTGCTCTTCCGCGATACGACGTACTTCAGGCTTCTCCAGTTCACCGACAGGGAATAGGCTGCGTGCCACCTGCTCACTGCTTAGTGTGTACAGGAAGTAACTTTGGTCTTTGTTGCCATCAAGGCCGCGCAGCATCTTCGGCTTTTCACCCGCTGCTTGCTCTTCTGCTGTAGGGAAGGTGCGACGAACATAGTGGCCCATCGCGATATAGTCAGCGTCAAGAACTTCGTCGGCAAACTCTAAGAATGCTTTGAATTTGATCTCTTTGTTGCACAGAATATCGGGGTTAGGTGTACGGCCTGCTTTGTATTCCGCAAGGAAGTACTCAAATACGTTATCCCAGTATTCTGCAGCGAAGTTAATGGTATGGAGATGAATGCCTAGCTTGTCACACACGGCTTGCGCATCGGCAAGATCTTCTGCTGCTGTACAGTACTCTTCATTGTCATCTTCTTCCCAGTTCTTCATGAACAGGCCTTCTACTTGGTAGCCCTGTTGTTTGAGAAGGTAAGCAGAAACCGATGAATCAACACCGCCGGACATGCCAACGATGACTTTCTTTTGACTGTTATCAGTACAGTTGTCAGACATTACTAAACACCACTTAAATTAACTGGACGCAGATTTTATCAGAAAGCGTAGCAGTGGGACAGATCCGAGACGGAAATCACACTTGCAATTTTTACTATATCTGCGGTTTTACAAGTATAGAGTGCCTATATATGGCATAGTAAGCGGAATTCAAGTCACTACGAGAAAATAATATGACTGATGAAAATCAGATGATGGGTGAAGAGCAGTTAGTTGAAGTGATCGAAAACCAACTTGCTGACGGTAATCCAATGAAAACCAAAGAAACACTAATGCGCCTGATGATGACCGGCACGCCACGTGAAGATGCAGTAGCGATGATGGCTTGCGCAGTTGCGATTGAAATCTTTGATGTGATGAAAAATGACAGTGAGTTTGATTTAAAACGTTATTCTGAAAATTTAGATTCGTTACCAGACCTTAGCTTTATGGAAGGCGAGTAACCCTTAATTCGTGGGTGAGCAATTGGACTCTCTCACGAATATTTTCTCTTCTTATTTATTACACCTTAAATCGCTAGCAAAATTATTAGCTTTGCAAACGTTTGCTATACTTGCGCTTATTGCCGCACCCACATCCGCAAGGTAGAATCCGGCTTCTTTTCATCCCTTATTCAGAATCCTTTACGGCAGAAAAACAGTTATGAAATTTCCTGGTCAACGTAAATCTAAGCATTATTTTCCGGTTCATGCCCGCGATCCGCTTGTAAGCCAGTCGCAAGAAAGCAAAAAAATGTCACGTACGCATATTATCGGTATTGATCAAACTCTGGTTGATATTGAAGCGAAAGTAAGCAGTGAACTGATCGAAAAATACAATCTGAGTAAGGGACACTCTCTAGTCATTGACGACACAACAGCTGAAGCGCTTTACAACGAATTAAAAGAGAGTGCGTTGATCACCAATGAATACGCTGGTGGTACTATTGGTAATACACTTCATAACTACTCCGTGCTAGCTGATGATCGCTCAACACTGCTCGGTGTAATGAGCCAAGACATTAAAATTGGCAGCTATGGCTACCGCTACCTATGTAACACTTCTAGCCGTATGGATCTCAACCACCTTCAAGGTGTCGAAGGGGCGATTGGTCGTTGTTTTGCGCTGATTACTGAAGATGGCGAGCGTACTTTTGCAATCAGTGAAGGTCAGATGAACCAACTGAAGCCAGAAAGTATTCCAGAGAAAATCTTCAAAAATGCATCAGCGTTGGTGCTAACTGCGTATTTGGTTCGTTGCAAAGAAGGCGACCCAATGCCGGAAGCAACAATGAAAGCGATTGAGTACGCAAAAAAACATGATGTACCAGTTGTACTGACTTTAGGTACAAAATTCGTGATTCAAGACGATCCTAAATTCTGGCAGGATTTCTTGCGCGATCACGTTTCTGTTGTTGCGATGAATGAAGATGAAGCGGAAGCACTGACAGGTGAGTCAGAGCCATTGGCGGCTTCAGATAAGGCGCTAGAGTGGGTTGACCTTGTGCTTTGTACAGCCGGCCCTGTAGGTCTGTTCATGGCAGGTTACACTGAAGAGTCTGCGAAACGTGAAACCTCTCTGCCACTATTACCGGGTAGCATTGCAGAGTTTAACCGTTACGAATTCAGTCGCCCTGCGTCGAAAGAGCTGTGTGAGAACCCAATTAAAGTCTATTCACATATTGCACCTTATATGGGTGGTCCAGAGAAGATTAAAAACACCAATGGTGCAGGTGATGCGGCGCTATCAGCGCTGTTACACGATATGGCAGCGAATAAATATCATAGAGAGAACGTGCCTAATTCAAGTAAACATGCGCATTCTTACCTGACTTATTCTTCTTTCTCTCAGGTATGTAAATATTCTAATCGAGCAAGTTATGAAGTGTTGGTACAACACTCTCCACGCTTATCTCGTGGATTGCCAGAGCGTGAAGATAGCTTGGAAGAAGCATATTGGGAACGTTAATTCAATAACGCATCAATAAATAGAGCCTCACTTTTGTGGGGCTTTTCTGAATTTTAAGGTAATAAAAAAAAAGCGCCATAAAGGCGCTTTTTTATTAATACGGATTAGTACTATTAGATTAGGAAATCTTCTAGAGATTTGCCCGCATCTAATTGCTCTTGGATTGCTGAAGGTGTACGACCTTGGCCTGTCCAAGTTTTCTCTTCACCCGTTGTATCTACATATTTGTATTTAGCTGGGCGAGGAGCGCGCTTAGATTTTGTCTTAGTTTTTGATTCGCCAGATAAAGCTGAAATCAAAGCTTCAACATCAATGCCATCTTTAGAGATCTGCTCTGCAATTGCAGCAAGTTTCGCTTCTTGCTCTGCAGCAGCAGCGCGCTCAGCTTCTTCAGATTCTTTACGCTCGCTTACAACGATAGTCAGTTTATCTAAAGCTTCTTCTAGTTGCTCTAAAGTTAGTTCACGTGAAAATGCACGTAGACTACGAATGTTTAACAGTGTCTTTGTTAGTTCCGACATTTATTCATCTCTTCATATATAAGTTGCCGATATATGAATAATAAACTGTGGAAATAAATAATACAATCACAGAAATAGATTTAAATAGCTATTTCTGTATTATTTAATTGGTTTAACGCCGTAATTTAAATCTAATTTGTATTAATGAGCTAACTGTAAGGAGTAACAATGTACATTGTTACTTTAGTTTCATATAAATCGTGATCAATATTTATCAAATGATTCTAACTTATATGGCTGACAATATGCTTTGTGTGGGTATTGTTGTTAAAGTCAGTTGAATCGAACGTTATCTGTTTCTAAGAAGTTGAGCAATGGAGTACGAAACTTGTTATATGGAATGATATTCTATGGATTAAATTTAAACCGAAACACACTCGTTCTAAGCAAGGATGACTATTCAATGGCAGTGCAACCTTAAGCATTAGCTATTAGCAATAACTTTAACAATAAAAATGGAATGATATGTTGAAATGGTAACCGAGATAAGTACAATGGGCGGAACCTAATGCGTAGTGTTGGTTAAATTGTTGTTAAAATGATTTTTCAATGGTTTAAAATTCCATCGCTCGCGGTAGAGGCGCGGAATAAATAAGTAATGTTTACTGGGGTGATGCCAATGAGTAAACAGGAAAGGGTATTTCGCCGAAGTGAATGTTCATATCAAAAACGTTCGCTGGGGTTATACTCGAAAGGGATAACACTGCCATAGTCTATAATTTGTAAAACTATGGAGCGCTACTGTAGGGCTGGGATAAGCAATCGCTTTTCCGTCGCTTCTTTTTGCTTATTTGTTAGGAAAAGAGTTCCTTCAATGAGTCTGCAGTAGATCTCTAACCATTTATTACTGGTTTTTGAAGATCATGAATTTAATTGATTTTGCATCATCTCCTTTATCTCTATTGCCGCCTATTGTGGCTTTGAGTCTTGCTATCATTACACGCCGTGTACTTGTTTCACTGGGTGTTGGTATTGTTCTTGGCGCTATTTTACTGAATGACTATTCATTCGGCAGTGCGCTTGGCTACGTCGCTTCAACGGTATCTAGCGTATTTGTTGAAGATGGCGGTATCAACACTTGGAATATGAGTATCGTTGGCTTCCTATTACTACTTGGTATGATGACCGCACTGCTAACATTGTCAGGTGGTACGCGAGCATTCGCTGAGTGGGCTCAAACACGAGTTAAGAGCAAGCGAGGTTCTAAACTTCTGGCTGCTTTCTTAGGCGTGTTCATCTTTGTTGACGATTACTTTAATAGCCTTGCAGTAGGTGCGATCTCACGCCCTGTTACTGACCGTTTTTACGTCTCACGTGCTAAGCTGGCTTATATTCTAGATTCTACTGCTGCACCTATGTGTGTGATCATGCCTGCGTCAAGCTGGGGTGCATACATCATGACTATTATTGGTGGCATCTTAGTGTCTCATGGTATTACGGAATATTCAGCTCTTGGGGCTTATGTTCGTCTTATCCCGATGAACTTCTACGCAATTTTCGCGCTACTTATGGTGTTCGCTGTTGCGTGGTTTGGCTTAGATATTGGCAAAATGCGTGAGCATGAAATTGCCGCATCTCGTGGTCATGGTTTTGCTAATGATCAAGCTGAAGATTCAGAAGAAGCACATGAACTAAACGAAGAGCTGGATATTCAAGAAAGCGAAGGCGGTAAGGTATCTGATCTTATTTTGCCTATCGTTTTCCTCATCATTGCGACCATTGCTTCGATGATGTACACCGGAGGCCAAGCACTTGCTGCGGACGGTATCGAATTCAACATGTTGGGTGCGTTTGAGAATACCGATGTGGGTACATCATTGATTTATGGCGGTCTAGTGGGTTTAGCTTTTGCTCTATTTACTGTGCTTAAACAGGGAATCGCGGCGAAAGAGATTTCACGAACGCTGTGGATCGGTGCAAAATCAATGCTCGGTGCTATTTTGATCTTAGTCTTTGCTTGGACTATTGGCTCTGTTATCGGTGACATGAACACCGGTAAATACCTATCAACACTGGCACAAGGTAACATCAACCCACATTGGCTTCCTGTTATTTTGTTCTTGCTATCTGGGATTATGGCGTTCTCTACTGGGACTTCATGGGGGACTTTCGGCATCATGTTACCAATCGCAGGAGACATGGCTGGGGCTACGGACCTTGCACTGATGCTGCCTATGTTAAGTGCGGTACTTGCGGGTTCGGTATTTGGTGATCACTGTTCGCCAATTTCAGACACAACGATCTTGTCTTCGACGGGGGCGCGTTGTAACCATATTGATCACGTATCCACTCAGTTGCCTTATGCATTGGCCGTTGCTGCTGTTTCTTGTATCGGTTTCATTACGTTGGGTATGACAGCATCAATTGGTATTTCATTCGCCGCGTCAATGGCTGCATTTATTGCCGTTTGTGTACTGCTTTCGGTACTGTCAAAGTCAAAAATGGCTAGTTGTCAGAACGCATAACGACATCGTATAAATAGTAATGATAAAGGGAGCTTCGGCTCCCTTTTTATTTTCTAACCTTAAACCACCTTCTTTAGAAGGTGGTGATCGTTCCTTTGGGCTATGCCCGAAGAACGCTCATGTTCAAGATGTCCTCGGTTGTAACCAGCAAATGAAGGAAATAAAGAACATGAGCAAATATGAATCCGCCTCACACGTATATTATAGGTGTCAGTACCACATAGTCTGGACGCCAAAATACCGCCTGAAAATCTTGAAAGGCAATTTGGGTAAGGAGCTTTACCGAAGTATCTATATCTACAGTAATATGAAGAACTGTAAGGTTGTAGAGCTGAATGTTCAAGTAGACCACGTGCATCTGGTCGTGAGATTGCCACCTAGCTTGAGTGTTTCGACATATATGGGTTTTGTAAAAGGACGAACCGCAATTCGCTTGTTCAACAAATTTCCGTATTTAAGAAAGAAGAAATTATGGGGTAACAAATTTTGGCAAAGAGGCTACTTCGTTGATTCAGTAGGGATGAATGAGGAAATTATACGTAGGTATGTCCGGCACCAAGATCGTGTTGGAAAGGAAGAAGAAGAGCGTCAGATGCGTTTGGGGTTAGAAAACTAACAGTGAGCCCCCTTTTAGGGGGCCTTTCAAAGCCACCTGCTATGCAGGTGGATTTTTACT